>CADBRS010000192.1 GCA_902797125.1 uncultured Ruminococcus sp. | reverse complement strand
ATATTGATCCCGTGCCCGTTTCCGGTATCAGCGGTTCAGGCACCGGAGATCTTCTGGATGCCGTGGCTGAGCAATTGCCTCCTCCCTCGGAAGAGGAAGAAGAGGACGATACGATCAAAGTCGCCGTGATCGGAAAACCGAATGCGGGCAAATCCTCGTTGATCAACCGCCTTTGCGGACAGGAAAGAGTGATCGTTTCAGATATCGTCGGAACTACCCGTGACAGCGTGGACACGCTGGTCGAAAACGAGGCAGGAAGGTTTACGTTCATTGACACCGCGGGTTTGCGCCGTCAGGCCAAGGTCACCGAAAAAATCGAAAAATACAGCGTGCTCAGAGCCCATATGGCCGTTGAGCGGGCAGACGTCTGTCTGATCCTGATCGACGCCGAAACGGGTATCACGGAGCAGGATGAAAAGATCGCGGGGATCGCTCATGAAGCCGGAAAGGCCTCGATCATCGTGGTCAACAAATGGGATGCGATCGAAAAAGACAATTCAACGACCGGTGAATTCAAAAACAAGATCCGGACCGCTTTGTCCTTCATGCCCTACGCTCCACTCATGTTCATCTCGGCTAAAACAGGCCAGCGTTGCAGGGACTTGTATCAGAAGATCCAATACGTCTATGCGCAGTCCAACACGCGTATCCCGACCGGTATGCTCAACGACGTGCTGACCGAAGCCACCATGCGGACGCAGCCGCCTTCCGACAAAGGCCGCCGGCTAAAGATCTACTATATGACACAGACAGCCGTGGCTCAGCCTACTTTTGTTATCTTCTGCAACAGTGCCAAGCTGTTCCATTTCTCCTATCTCCGCTATATCGAGAACTGCATCCGGAACACGTTCGGGTTTGAAGGAACGCCTTTGAAACTGGAGATCCGGGAGCGGGACGAAAAGACGGATACCGGTCCGAGAGGAAACAATCCATGAGAGTACAGAAGAAACCCGATAAAATATCCGACAACAAGATGATGGCCTGGGGGACTGGGCTGATCATCAGTTCCGTTTTGGTCAGCATGGCCTACTTCTTCTTCAAGGACGGGAAGACCTCGGATATCATATTGATCTTCGTCGCGGCTGGTACGCTGCTCGCTTTGGGGCTCTTGATGTTCATCTCGGTTTTCACGGTCCGCGCCATGCGCAAGCGGGATGAGCGGAAGCATTTGGAGACATCCTATTTCCTCTATGACTTCAAGAACAAGAAGCGGCTGGAAATGGGTGAACTGACTGCCGAATTCGTCGCGGAACACGTCGCGATGATGATCGCGATGCACCGAAAGAGCACATCCGTGTTCATGGAGGATCTGTTCTCGGACGACAGCGATTTCGAAGAGATCGACAAGCCGCTGATCGCATGGTTTTTGCTCTATTACTGGATCGTCCGGAACGACAGCGACATGTTCGAAGAACTCATGCATTGGGACGAAGGATTTGCCCGTGTCTTCCTGTCTTACCTGACGTCCGACCCGCAGGACGAAGACGCAGCAAGGCTCGCACAGGATATTTTGGAGAAGACCTCGGATCCTTCGGGCAAAGCGTCCGAACTGCACCGCTTTCTGGACTCCCGCAGACTGCTGATTGAAGACAGGATGCTCAACTATGTACTCAGTCATTTGCAGGAACTGCATTGGGATCCTTACGTTTGAGGAAACACATGGAAACGAATCAAAATCAGAAAAAGTATCTATATAGATGTCCCTATTGCGGCAAACCGGTCTTTACCGAACTGGAGCGGCGCAACGGGGAGATGAAGAGCCTTTCGGGGCAGAATATCGCATTGCGTTGCAAATATTGCCACGCGGAAGCCAAACCGCGCATGAAACCCGCGGCATGGGCTATCCAGGGTCTGTTCATCGGGTTGGGCATTTGCTCGATCGCCGCCTTTTTGATCATCTCGAACGTGGCCGGGATAGACCTGTCTCAATGGGCCGTGGCCTGGATGATCGGCTCGGTGGCTTTGATGCTTTTGTGCCTGCCTTTCCGGCGCCCGTTCATGCGCATCACGAGAAAAGGCTCATTCGAAGATACCCGGTATGAGTGCCAAAAGATATCCGGCAGTGACCCCTGCTTCGATCTGTACGGTGTGCTGCAGGGAAGTTGCAAAGGCGTTGAATTCCGGGTCGTCATTCTGGAAAAGCATTTCGGCAAGGTATCCTGCCGCCTGATCCCTTCAGGAGAAGAAAACCCGGAGATCCGGGTCGGAGACGAGATCGTTTTGCAGGAACATCCCGGTAACGAAGTCCGGATCCGGGTCACCGCCATTTCGGAAAAAGTCCCCAGTGACAGATAGAGGTTCATATGTTCATTGATCAAGTCAAAATCTATGCCAAAGCCGGGGACGGCGGAAACGGGGCCATCTCGTTCCGTCGTGAAAAATATGTAGCCGCAGGCGGCCCGGACGGCGGGGACGGCGGACACGGAGGCAAAGTCATCCTGCGTGTCGATGAGGGCAGCAACACGCTGCTCGCGTTCCGCTACCAGCGCAAGTTCAAGGCTGAACGGGGCGGAGACGGCAAAGGCGAGAAATTCCACGGTGCCAATGGGGAAGACTGCGTGATCCTGGTCCCGCCCGGGACCATCGTCAAAGATCCGGAGACACATGCCGTGATCCACGACATGTCCGAAGGGAACGGAGAGGACTATATCCTTTGCAAAGGCGGCCGCGGAGGCTGGGGCAACCGGCATTTCGCCACGCCGACCCGACAGATCCCGATGTTTGCCAAAAACGGGACTCGCGGAGAAGAAAAAGAAGTCGAACTCGAACTCAAAATGCTGGCTGACGTGGGACTCATCGGATACCCGAGCGTGGGCAAATCCTCGCTGCTCGCTAAGATCAGCGCGGCCAAACCCAAAGTTGCGGATTACCATTTCACGACGCTGTCTCCCAATCTGGGCGTGGTCCGTGTCGGGGGTGAAAAAGGCTTCGTCGCGGCAGATATCCCGGGACTCATCGAAGGTGCGTCCGAAGGCGCGGGTCTGGGACATGCGTTCCTCCGTCATATCGACCGCTGCCGGCTGCTCTTACATCTGGTCGACGTGGCCGGAGTCGAAGGACGGGATCCGATCGAAGATATCCAGAAGATCGATGCTGAGCTCAAAAACTATAGCGAGGAATTGTCCAAACGTCCTCAGATCATCGTAGCCAATAAAAAAGATCTGTTGCCCGAAGGCGCAGATCTGAAAGAATTTGAAGCCTATGTCAAATCACTCGGAAGGGAACTGTTCTATATTTCCGCCTTGACCGGTGAAGGCACGAAAGAACTGATCAACTACGTGGCCAAACGCCTTGACGAACTGCCTCCCATGAAAGTTTATGAAGGGGAGACAGACGATGCGGACGCCTATGTGGGCGGAGGCAAAGAGACCGAGATCCGGTTCGAAGACGGCAAATATATCGTGGAAGGCGAATGGCTCTGGAACCTCATGGGACAGATCAATTTTTCAAATTATGAATCCTTGAACTATTTCCAGCGCGTCTTGCTCAAGAGCGGTGTTTTCGCTGCTTTGGAAGAGCACGGATGTACGGACGGAGACACGGTTTCCATCTACGATTTCGAATTCGATTTCATCAAATAGTTGCAAAAAACATCAAGAGGCTTCGGCCTCTTTTTGTTTGCTTCCTTTGCGTGAAGCTGTTTTTTCAAAACAAGAAGTCTCTGTTTTGTTTTGAAAAATTAAAATTTCAAAACAAGATTTTTGAAAAATATTGAAAAACGTTTTGGAAAATGCTATCATGGCGGGGATCAAGGAGGCGCGCCATGACTGAAAAAGATTTACTCGAACTGATCGACAAGATCCAGCGTCAAAAATGTGAAAAGCAGCATGTCGAAGTCAAAAAGGCATTGGGAGGCACGACCAAAAAGCTCTATGATACGTTGTCGAGCTTTTCCAATCAGGCCGGAGGCGGCGTCATCGTTTTCGGCATCGATGAAAAGGCCGGTTATGCCGTAACAGGCCTTTATGACGCCCAGGACATGCAGATCCAGGTCAAAAATGCTTCTGAACAGATGCAACCGGTCGTGAGACCGTTTTTTACCGTGGCGGAATATGCAGGGAAAATCGTGGTCAGCGCGGAGATCCCGGAATGCGAGCCAGAAGACAAACCCTGTTTTTACAAGCCTGCGGGCAGATACGGAGGCTCATATGTCCGGGTGGGCGACGCAGATCTGCCCATGACGGAATATGAGATCTACAGTTATGAGGTATACAAAAAGAAGATCCGGGATGAATTGCGGACCGTGGAAAGAGCGTCTCCGGAGGATTTCAATCCCGATAAGCTAGCCCTCTATTTTGCCAAACTCAGATCCGAGAAGCCTCAGCTTGCAAGACAGGATGAGCAAAAAATCATGAAAATGCAGGGATTGACCGACCAGGATACACCCACCGTTGCAGGGCTCATGCTCTTGGGCGATTATCCCCAGGCTTTCTTTCCTCAGCTGGGCATTACCGCGATGGTCGTGGACGGGTATGAGATCGGCGATCTGGGACATATGGGAGAACGTTTCATCGACAACAAACGGTTCGACGGAACGATTCCGGAAATGTTGGAAGGGGCACTGAATTTTGTCAGACGGAACATGAAGACGGCCGTCGTGATCGATGAAAACGGAAAACGGACCGACAAACCCGAATATCCGCCGGTCGCGGTCCGCGAACTTATTCTCAATGCACTGATTCATAGGGACTACAGTATTCACACAGAGAACTCTCCCGTCAGGGTCATTCTGTACAAAGACCGGCTGGTCGTGGAAAATCCGGGCGGACTGTACGGACGGCTGACCGTCAACGATTTGGGCAAGGTCCCCGGAGATACGAGAAACCCGTTCATCGCAAGCAATCTAGAGATCATGATCGATACCGAAAACCGCTTTTCTGGCATTCCCACGATCCGCGAAGCCATGAAGAAAGCAGGACTTCCCGAACCGCTGTTCGAAAGCTACAGAGGGAATTTCCGCGCCACCTTGTTTTCCAGACGCGAACCGCGTGAGAAAGCAACTGAATCGGACGGTCAAGTGGAAGACCAGATCCTTTCATTTTGCGAAGATCCGAAGAGCAAAGAAGAGATCGCTTCCTGGCTGCATATCCAAACACCCTATTATGTTGTCACGAAGTATCTGAGGCCTCTCATCGAAGCAGGGAAGATGGCCATGACGATCCCGGGTAAGCCGAAAAGCAAATTCCAGAAGTTTTTCAGCGTTTGATCGACTGCATCTTTCTAATGACATAAGCAAATCCACCGGCTGGATGAACCGAGATGAGTTCAAGGCCGGTGGACTTTTGTCTTGTCGAGTTATTTAGCCAGGCCGGAGCAGGGCTATATCATGCCCAGCTCATCGTACCCGGTTTGTTGTCGTAGATGCAGATGTCCTTCAGGAAAGATACCGCTTTGGACAGCCCTTCATCGATGGACATGAGACTGTCTTCATGCTCGATCGAGAGGACCCGGTCATATCCGACCAATTGCAGGTTGGACACGAGATCTCTCCAATAGGTCTCTCCGTTGCCGTAACCGACGGTACGGAAGATCCAGGAGCGGTGGATTTCATCCGAATAATGCTTGGTATCCAGCACGCCGAATTTGGCGGTGTTGAGCTGATCGATCTTGGTGTCTTTGGCGTGGACGTGGTAGATGGCACGGCCGAGCGCGCGGATGGCGTCCGGAGGATTGATGCCTTGCCAGATCAGGTGGGACGGATCGAAATTGGCTCCGATCACGTCGCCCACGGCCTCTCTCAGACGGAGCAGCGTCTCGGGATTGTAGACCATGAAGCCGGGATGCATCTCGAAAGCGATCCGATCCACATGATGGGCTTTGGCAAACGCAGCCATCTCGGTCCAGTAGGGAATCAGCTTCTCGTTCCATTGCCAATTCAGGATCTTCAGATAGTCGTCCGGCCACGGGCAGGTGACCCAGTTCGGGTATTGAGACTTTTCACTGTCTCCCGGGCAACCTGAAAAGGCGATGATCGTGTCGACGCCCATGACTTCGGCCAGGAGGATCGCATTTTTGAAATCTTCATGGAAAGACTGAGCGATCTCTTTTTGCGGATGGAGCGGGTTGCCGTGGCAGGCCAGCGCGCAGACGTCCACATTGTATTTTTTGAGTGTCTTTTCGAAAGCGGCATAGGCATTGGGATCCTTGAGGAGTTTTTCCGGATCGCAATGTGCCTTGCCCGGATAGCCTCCGGCACCAAGTTCGACCGTGTGAACGCCCAAGCCCGTGATGATCTTCAGGGCCTCGTCCAGGGTCTTATTGCCGTATAAATTGGCCAATACGCTGAGTCTCATAGAGTCCCTCCGGGATCAGAAGCGGAAGATGTCTCCGCTTGCGGCGGATTTGTAGATGCCTTCCAGGATGCGGGTGACCGTGATGGCCTGTTCGGGCGTGACGCACGGAGTCGTATCGTTGACGACGGCCTGGATCCACTGGAATGCTTCTCTGTGTTCGGGAGCTTCGCCTGCATTGCCTTCATAGAAAGCGGCGCCTGCGGCATGGAAATCCGGTTTCAACACATATTGCAGATTGTTGCGGATGCCGTTGATGCGCAATCCGTCGATCATATCCGCACCGGCCAATGTGCCGCAGATGGACGTCACGGCCTCACGTGTCTCCAGCGTGTTGAGCGCCCAGGAGGACTCGAGGTTGATGGTCGCGCCGTTCTTCATGACGACAAATCCGAAAGCACTGTCTTCGACCGTGAATTTAGCGGGATCCCAGTTGCCCCAGGCATTGCCCTGGTTGGTATCCTGGCTGAGTTTATGGAACGTCGTGCCCACGCAATAGGCGGGTTCGTAGTTGTCCATCATCCAAAGCGTAAGGTCCAAGGCGTGCGTGCCGATGTCGATCAGCGGACCGCCGCCCTGTTCATATTCGTTGAGGAACACGCCCCAGGTCGGGACGGCTCTGCGGCGGATAGCCGTGGCTTTGGCGTAGTAGATCTCGCCGAAAGTGCCCGCCAGCACTTCTTTTTTCATGTACTGGGCGTCGGATCTCTGACGGCTCTGGTAGCCGATAGTCAGCTTCTTGCCGGTGCGTTTGGCTGCGTCCAGCATCTTCTGGGCTTCTTCCGAGTTGATGGCCATGGGCTTTTCGCACATGACGTGCTTGCCTGCTTCCAAAGCATCCACGGTGATGAAGCTGTGGGAACGGTTGGGCGTCAGGACGTGGACGACGTCGATGGTCTTGTCCTCGAGCAGTTTCTTGTAGTCTGTGTAGACTTTGGCGTCCGGAGTTCCGTACTGCGCTTTGGCGCGGACGGCTCTCTCCTCGACGATATCGCAGAACGCGACCATCGCTACGTTGGGCAGCCGTTTCAGGGAAGGCAGGTGTTTGCCGTTGGCGATGCCTCCGCATCCGATGATACCGATTCTTACGATGTCATTGGCTCCGATACTCATAAAATATGACCTCCGTGTCATTGATTTTCAATTTCTATTTCCGAACGGGGAATACCCCGGTCAAGACTCATTTCGTTTCCCGCATGGAAGAGACCAGATCCGGATCCGGCGTGACGTAAGCCGTCCAGTTGGTATGGAAGATCACGAAACCGGGTTTGGATGCGGGCGGTTTTTTCAGATTCCGGACAAGCGTATAGTCCACAGGCGCCTGAGCGGAGTCGGACAGTTTGGAATTGACCGCGGCCACCTGGCAGGCAGCCGTATAGTCTTCGTCCCCCGGTTCTTTGCCGTCCGTGACCAGGATGACGTGGGATCCGGGCGCGTCTTTGACGTGAAACCAGTAGTCGAAGCGGGAAGCTTCGCGGAAAGAAAGCCTGTCGTTCTGGATATTGTTGCGTCCGCACAGGATGAGGAAGCCGT
>CADBRS010000191.1 GCA_902797125.1 uncultured Ruminococcus sp. | reverse complement strand
CGCTTTTCGGAAATGACTTATGTCCGCCCGGATCTGGACAAAATGAAAGAAGTTTGTGTCCAGACTGCAAACACGATCAAAGAATCTAAAAATCTTGACGATGTGCTCAAGGATTATGACATCTATATGAAGGCCCTGATCCATGCCGGGACCATGTTGAGTCTGGCACAGACACGCCACACCATCAATACGCTGGATGAATTCTATTCTCAGGAAAATGACTTTGCAGACGAAAATTATCCCTTGATCGCAGAGATGGAGAATCAGGTCCAAACGGCTCTGCTCTCATCCCCGATCAAAGACCAGCTCAAAAAACATTTCGGAGATCTCTTTTTCAAAAATCTTGAGATCGCTGCCAGATCATTCAAATCTGAACTGGTCCCGCTCATGCAGGAAGAAAACAAATTGATGAGTGCCTATCAGGAACTCACCGCCAGTGCCGAAGTTGAATGGGACGGAACAATGATCCCCCTGACGATGCTGGGCAAATATAAGCAAAGTCCCGACAGAGACGTCCGGATCAAAGCCTACCGCACGGAAGGAGAATATTACGATTCTCACCGGGAGGAACTGGACGACCTCTACGATCAGCTCGTCCACAACCGGGACAAGCAAGGCAAGATGATGGGATATCCCAATTATCTGCAGCTCGGTTACGACCGCCTGGGCAGAAACTGTTACGGACCGAAAGAGGTGGCCTCGTTCAGGAAAATGATCCTGGAAGATATCGTTCCTGTCGTTTCCAAGGTGAAAGCCGATCAGGCCAGACGGATCGGGGTGGATCAGCTCTATCTCTACGATGATCCTGTGTGGTTCAAAGACGGAAACGCGGTTCCTGCCGGCACGGCTCAGGACATTTTGAATGCGGGATTGGAAGTATATCACCGGATCTCGCCGGATACGACCGAATTCATCGATTTCATGTATGAAAACGAGCTTTTGGACGTGCTGAGTAAGAAAGGAAAAGCCCCGGGCGGTTACTGCACATCTTTTGAAGAATTCAAATCACCGTTCATCTTTGCCAACTTCAATGGAACAGCGGCTGATGTAGATGTGCTGACCCATGAGGGCGGTCATGCGTTTGCTGCTTACCGGGCTTTCAAGAACAATTTGGATCCTCAGTTGGCCAGTCCGACCATCGAAGCTTGTGAAGTCCACTCCATGAGCATGGAATTTCTCACCGCGCCTCATCATGATCTGTTTTTCGGTGATCAGACGGCAAAATATGAATACTATCACGCCGCAGACGCGCTGTCGTTCATCCCATACGGTTGTCTGGTCGACGCTTTCCAGCACGAAATGTATGAACATCCCGACATGACTCCCGCACAACGCCATGAGTGCTGGGACCGATTGGAAAAACAGTTCAGACCGTACCTCTGCCGGGAAGGCATCCCCTTCTACGGCCGCGGAGCAGGATGGCAGCGCCAGTTGCACATCTATCTCGATCCGCTGTACTATATCGACTACTGCATGGCCCAGACAGTCGCATTCGACTTCTGGACCGCCTCGTTGAAGGACTACGCCGGAACATGGAAACGGTACCTGACATTTGTAGATTTCGGAGGCACGAAAACCTTTGCCGATCTGGTCAGAAGCGCAGGATTCGCCGTGCCCTATGAGTCCGGTGCCATTCAGGCGATCGCCAAGGATATCGACACCTGGCTCGGAGAACACAATTATGCATAAGCGCTTCCCCGCTTCAGCCGTTCTATTGGTGTTTCTGATCGTTTTCGCCTTCATCCTGTCCGCCTGCGGGTCCGACTCATCGGTACAGCCGGAACCGGTTGAATACAAAATCCCGGCCCCGGACACGCTAGTCGTGTCCGTCCCGGATCTACAATCCAAAAGGGCTGAATTCGAATCCCTGTTCGAAGAAGCCATGATCCCGGACGAATCTGACTTTCTCATCGAGACAGAAGGCGAAACATGCGCCATCCTGTCTTATGTCGGTTCGTCGGATGCCGTTCTGCTCCCGGACCGGATCGCGGATCACCGCGTGGTCCGGATCGCCCAGAATGCGTTCCAAAACAGCTCGATCCGTATCCTGATCCTGCCTGAAGGCATCGAAGCGGACAACGGGATACTGGCCGGGTGTGATGAGCTGGAAGCGCTTCAAACCCCCTCGCTGGGCCCGGGGAACTGTCTGGCTTCTCTCTTTGGACGCGACGACTGGACCTATAACCGGACTCTTGTCCCGTCCGGGTTGAAATATCTGATCTACACAGGACAGACGCTTGAGGAACATGCTCTTTCCGAATGTATGAATTTGCAAATCATCTCATTCGGAGAACAGACAAAAACTCTTGCTACCGCAAGCTGCCTGAATTGCAAAGATCTGGCTTTCGTTTTCTTCAGCGATCAATCTGCAGCCCTCGAGGAAATAGGCAGTTACGCTTTTCTCGGCTGTACTTCCCTTCAGGCTCTCCAACTGCCTGGAAGTTTGACGAAACTCGGTGCCGGTTTCCTTCAAAACTGCAATTCCCTGACTGCCCTGTCCGTCCCGTTTCTGGGCTCCTGCCGTGAATCGGAAGATACGGATTTTCTGGCTTTCTTTTTCGGAGCATCCAGCTATGTGTTCTCAGGCTATGTTCCGGGAAGCCTTGTCTCCCTATCTTTGACGGAGGGTTCGGAAGTCCCCGACTGCGCTTTTTACAGGTGCAAAGGGCTGCGTGAAGTCACTTTATCCGATACGATCCTTTCGATCGGCAGCAGAGCTTTTTCGGAATGTGTCTATTTGAAGACTTTGACACTGCCCGAAAACT
>CADBRS010000190.1 GCA_902797125.1 uncultured Ruminococcus sp. | reverse complement strand
GAAGATCTTGCGCACCGCGACTTCACGGTCAATGCGATGGCCTACCATCCCGAAAAAGGATTGATCGACCGCCACGGAGGGCTCGAGGATCTGAAAGGGAAGGTCGTCCGGTTCACGGGTTCGGCAAGGGATCGCGTCGAGGAAGACCCTTTACGCTTGCTCCGGGCGTTGCGCTTCATGTCCTCATTGGATTTTTCCATGGATCCTGATGCGGACGCGATCGTCCGGTCCAAAGCCGGATACTTGAGCGTTGTGGCGGTCGAGAGGATCTATGCCGAATTCAAAAAGCTTTTACTGGGTCCCAACGCCCGGCATGCCATCTCTTCCTATCCGGAAGTGTGGAAAGTGCTGTTTCCGCAATCCTCGATCGCACTGGAATGTGAGAAAACGGCCCTGGCCATTTCCTACAGCGACCCGGACATCTACGTCCGGCTCGCGCTGTGCTTCATGGAGAGCGACAAGGCCTTGCCTTATACCGAACACAGCTCGTCCCATTTCATGCACGGCTTGAAAGCGGACAATCTGGCCCAGAATACGGTCCGCAGGATCCTGTCCTTCCCGAGAGAACGGCTGAGTGCGGATATCCGGGTCATGCACCGTTTGATCGCCGAATATTCGCTCGACACGGTCCGTGAATCCGTCCGGTTCGACGAAGCACTCACGTGCGCATTGTCCGGGCAGGATGATGAGGCACAGAAAAAGATTCGCGCGCTCAGGCGGGAATACGATGGCTGTATCGAAAAGATCCTTGCAGACAAACTCTGCATCTCGCCAAAAGACCTGACCCTCTCAGGCAGCGATCTGATCCGGGAAAAAGTGATCCCCAACGGGCCTCTGGTCGGTGAAACGATCCGGGAGTTGTTCTTTGCGGTCGTGGACGGGACAGTTCCAAATGAAAAAGAAGCCCTGCTGGACTATGCAAGGCACATGAATTAAGAAATTAATTATACGAACGAAGGTTTTATTTAGATGATCAAAAAATTGGCGCGCAGTATTCGTGAATACAAAAAAGCGTCGATCCTGACCCCGATATTGATCGTCGGGGAAGTGTTGCTGGAATGCTTCATACCTTTTGTGATGGCGCAAATGGTCAACGCCATCGATGAAGGCGCGGACATGCAGGAGATCGTCAAGTACGGCATCATACTGGCCGTCATGGCGATCGCTTCGCTGACGTTCGGCGCGTTCGCCGGCGCGACCTGCGCGAAAGCGTCCGCGGGTTTTGCAAAGAACCTGCGCCACGACATGTATCACAGCATTCAAAATTATTCCTTTGCCAATATCGACAAATTCTCAACGGCGTCTTTGGTGACGCGGATGACGACGGACGTGTCCAACGTCCAGATGGCCTTCATGATGATCATCCGGACGGCGATCCGCAGTCCTTTGATGCTGGTCTTCTCGATCGTCATGGCATTCACGATGGGCGGTCCTTTGGCCTTCATTTTCGTGGTCAGCGTACCGATCCTGGCTTTTGCTTTGATCATGGTCGCGGTGAAGGCGATCCCCACGTTCCGCCGGATCTTCAAAAAATACGACAAACTCAACGAGTCCGTCGAAGAGAATATCCGCGGGATGCGGATCGTGAAGTCTTTCGTGAGGGAAGACTACGAAAAAGAAAAGTTTGAAAAGGCATCCGAAGACGTGCGCAAGCACTTCACCAAAGCGGAACGGATCGTGGCGATCAACTCGCCCGTCATGCAGACATGTCTCTATTTGAATATGGTCGGCGTGCTGCTGCTGGGCTCCTATCTGGTGGTCAATTTCTCAGGCACCCTCATAAAGGTTGGCGAACTTTCATCCATGCTGACGTACGGTTTCCAGATGCTCATGTCACTGATGATGCTGTCGATGGTTTTTGTCATGATCACGATGGCGATCGAATCGGCCAAACGTATCGTGGAGGTTCTCGACGAAACGCCTCAGCTCACGTCCAAACCCGATGCAGTGGAGACGGTCCGGGACGGATCGATCCGCTTCGATCATGTCAGTTTCAAATATTCCGAAACCGCCGCGGCTTTTGCCCTGAAAGATATCGATCTGGATATTAAGTCCGGGCAGACTGTGGGGATCCTCGGTATGACAGGCTCGTCCAAAACGACCCTGATCCAGCTGATCTCCCGCCTTTACGACGTGACCGAAGGCAGTGTGACCGTGGGCGGCGTGGACGT
>CADBRS010000189.1 GCA_902797125.1 uncultured Ruminococcus sp. | reverse complement strand
GATCCATGAGGCGATGAACAATCTGAAAAAAGACAGACAGATCGTGATCATCCTCAATGAAAACGAAATGTCGATCTCAAAGAACATCGGCCGTTTTGCAAGTCATCTGGCAAAGATCCGTACGAGGACAGGGTACTATAAAGCCAAAAATGCGGCTGGCAGGACTTTGAAAAGGATCCCTCTCATCGGGCATCTGACGTTCGCTGCCATCAGAAAAGTCAAAAAGACGATCAAGAATTCACTCTACGGGTCCAACTATTTTGAGGACCTGGGAATCTACTATCTGGGGCCGGTGGACGGTCACAACATCACCAATCTGATCAGTGTGCTGGGCGAAGCCAGAGACTATTCGGGCATCTCACTGGTCCATGTCAAGACCCAGAAAGGGAAGGGCTATCCTCCTGCGGAGGAAAACCCGAATGCGTTCCACGGCATCTCACCGGCATCCTCTCACAGATCCGACGGACCGAACTTTTCAACCATCGCGGGGACAAAGTTGACCGAACTGGCCTCGAAGGACGAAAAGATCTGCGCCATCACGGCCGCCATGTGCGAAGGAACAGGCCTTACGGCTTTCCGAAGCGCCTATCCGGACCGGTATTTCGACGTAGGCATCGCGGAGGAGCACGCGGTCACTTTTGCAGCCGCACTGGCCGCATCCGGTTTCAAACCGGTTTTCGCAGTCTATTCCACGTTCCTGCAAAGGTCTTACGACCAACTGATCCACGATTGCGCTTTACAGAATCTGCCGATCACGCTGTGCATAGACAGGGCAGGCCTTTCATCCGGCGACGGACCGACACATCACGGTATTTTCGACGTTTCGATGCTTCTTCAGCTGCCGGACGCGGACATCACCGTTCCCGTGACGGGCCGGTCACTTGAACGTGCACTCGAAGAGGCGTTGAGTTCAGAACATCCGGGTCAGATCCGGGCCATCCGTTATCCGAACGATACGGAATGCAGCTTGATCGTTTCACATTTCGGACTGGAAGAGCAGTCCGGATGGGATTGCCGTTTGGATCCTTTATTTCTGGATCATCCGGACGCGGTCCTCCTGACTTACGGACGGATCGTAAAGGAAGCGATCAAAGCCCAGAATCAACTTCTTTCCGAAGGAATCCGGCTGGGCATCGGGCTGTTCGAGAAGATCGACGCAAATGACCCCGTATTCGATGCGGTGAGACAAATGAAAAAGCCCCTCATCATACTGGAGGAGGGGATCTTGCAGGGCGGATTCGGCGAGCGCGTCGAGCACCTATATCACGATCTCGATCTGACCGTCATGGCGATCGAACAGCCGTTCGCCACGGCACAGGAGGGGCAGACCGTCTGGGATGCCATGGGACTCGGCTCCGACGCGATCGTCTCGCGGGTTAAAAAGATGTTATCATAAAACAAAAAACGACCACCCGGACGGTGGTCGCTTTTTTGTAAACAGGAATTATTTCACTTTATCCCAAAGCTGAGCGAGCAGGGCTTTCGTTTCCGCACTCAAATCGTAATAGTACTGTGCAACTGACGTGTCGAAAGAACCGTCCGGAGCTTTGTACTGTTCGGGAACGTCGTAGAGAATGCTGTATTCTTTTTCGCCGAGTTCCTCTTTATATTCATCGGATTCGAAAACGGTTTTGTTCGGAGAAGCATAGCAGATGTAGAGTGAATTTTCGATTGCATATTCTTCTTCCAGCATGAAGTTGATGAACAATTCCGCGGCACCGACGTTCTTGGCGGTTTTGGGGATGCACATCGAGTCGACGAACAGATTGTTGCCTTCCTTAGGATAGTAGAAATCCAGGTTTTCGTTGTTGCTCATCATGGTGAGACAGTCTCCGGCATAGTAGGTGGCGGCATAAGCATTTTCGCCTTCCATCTCATCGAAAACGGCATCCATAACCCAGCCCTTTAGGAGCGGCTTCTGAGCGCGCAGGGCTTCGTAAGCGCGGTTCCAGACTTCAGGATCATCCGTGTTGACGTCCAACCCCTCGCGGAACATGGCTACGCCGAACGCGTCTCTGGAATTGTCGAAATTCAGCAGTTT
>CADBRS010000188.1 GCA_902797125.1 uncultured Ruminococcus sp. | reverse complement strand
TTTGTAGAATTTGATTTTTTTGACCTCCTCTCTCTTGCATTTCATGGGTTGCCATGTTATAATCATTGTTGGAAAAGTGGCTATGGGTTAATTATGCCCTTTTGGCCGAAATCGACAACTGTTTTGCCGGTTTCCTTTACGGTTGAGTTTGACGTCTCGACTGTAGGCATATTCGAAAGGAGGATGGCGGGTTTCCAACAGAGCCCTCCAACTACACTGAATGAAAATACTTGTCGTTAATGCCGGCAGCTCCTCATTGAAATATCAGCTGTTCGACATGGACAAAAACACCGTTATCGCCAAAGGCCTTTGCGAAAAGATCGGCATCGGCGGTGCCATCACACACAAACGTCCGGGCAAGGCAGATTACCATGAAGACATTGAATTGAAAGATCACGACGATGCCATTGCCCTGGTTCTTAAACTTCTGACAGATCCCGAGCTGGGCGTCATTTCCAGTGTCGATGAGATCGATGCCGTCGGACACCGTGTCGCGCACGGCGGCAAACTGAAAGCCTCTATGATCGTCACGGACGAGGTCCTGCACTATCTTGAGTCCATCGTTGGCATCAATCCTTTGCACGGGCCGCCCGCTATCAAAGGCATCAACGCCTGCAAGAAAGTTATGCCGGGCAAACCGATGGTCACTGTTTTCGACACTTCATTCCACAGCACGATGCCTGAAAAATCATATATTTACGCACTGCCCTACGAGTATTATGAGAAATATCAGGTCCGCAGATACGGTTTCCACGGCACATCGCACCGCTATGTTGCCCGTGAGGCCGCTAAATTCGTCGGCAAACCGATGGAAGAGCTGAAGATCATCACCTGCCATTGTGGCAACGGTTCATCTTTCACAGCCGTCAAGAACGGCAAAGTTATCGATACGTCTATGGGCTTCACGCCTCAGGAAGGTCTGCCCATGGGAACCCGCTGCGGTTCGATCGATCCTACGATCGTCACCTACTTGATGAAACAGGAAGGTCTGACGCCGGATCAGATGGATGACGTGCTGAACAAAAAGTCCGGTTTGCTGGGCGTGTCCGGTGTGTCCAGCGACATGCGTGAAGTATGGGCTGCTGCGGATGCAGGCAACGAACGTGCTAAATTGGCTCTGGATATTCTGATCCAGGATGCCAAGAAGATCATCGGGTCCTACATTGCGGAAATGGGTGGGATCGATGTGCTGCTCTTCACCGCCGGAATCGGTGAGAACGACCGGGCGTTCCGCGCAGGAGTCTGCAAGGACATGGAATACCTCGGAATCAAGATCGACGAGGCCTACAATGCTTCCTGCCCGCGCGGCGAAAACGTCGAACTGACTGCACCCGGTGCAAAAGTCCGCACGCTGGTCATCCCGACTGATGAAGAGTTGATGATCGCCACCGACACTTTAAACTTGATAAAGTAATCCTTTTGGAAGGAAGGTCACGACATGCAATCGGCATTCGAAATTAAAAGAGAAATATGTGAGATCGGCCGCAGGATTTATCAAAACGGTTTTGTCGCTGCCAACGACGGCAACATTTCCGTCAAGGTCGGCCCGAATGAATTTTATTGCACGCCCACAGGTGTTTCAAAAGGGTTCATGACTCCGGATATGATTTTGAGGGTGGATGCTCAAGGCAACAAGCTTGATTCCAACCCCAACAATCCCTCCTCCGAGTTCAAGATGCATTTGAAAGTCTATGCGGAACGGGACGATGTCCGCGCAGTCGTTCATGCGCATCCTCCGACGGCAACCGCTTTTGCGGTCGCACACGTACCGTTGGACAAATACACGATGGCAGAAGCTGCTCTGTTCCTTGGTTCCATCCCGACTTGCGCATACGGGACTCCTTCCACGGATGAGATCCCGGATTCCCTGATGCCCTATATTCAGGATCATGACGCATTTCTTCTGGCCAATCACGGAGCTCTGACCGTCGGCAACACTTTGATGAAAGCTTTCTTCAATATGGAAACTCTTGAGTTCTATGCCAAGATTTCCCTCTTGGCCCGTCAGTTGGGCGGAGAGAAAGAGCTGTCCTGTGAAGAACTTGAAAAACTGATGGAACTGAGGAAGAAATTCAATGTTCCCGGCCGTCACCCGGGCTGCTCCAAATGCCACAACCTCGGAACTGAGAACTGCCGCTGCAAGCAGAACATCACTCCTCTGGCAGACTCTAAAGTGGCTGAGCCCGGCGAGACCGATTTCAAAGACGTCAACATCGAACATCCTATCTCTTCCAAAACAGAAGCCAATTCGGCTTATATCGATGCGGTAACCGCGCGTATTCTCGCAGAACTTTACAAATAAGCATCTGCTCCTCGGTTTTTGATATACTCGACATAAAAGAAAGGGGATTTGCGTGTTAACCGCGCAAACTTTGAAATGATCCAATCTGAATACGATATCAAAAAATTAATGGCTGAAACCGCACACCGGCTGTATGACAAGCAACTCGTTGCAGCCAAGCACGGCAACATCTCCTACAAACTCAGTGACAAGGAGTTCCTTGTGACTCCGAGGGGAGTATGCAAATACCGCCTGACTCCGGACATGATCGTTAAGGTCGATGCTTCGGGCAAAAAAATCGGCGGCGGCATGTATGAACCGACCTCTGAGGCAAAACTTCACATTTTGATGTACAGCCTCCGTCCCGATATCAAGGCCATCGTTCATGCACAGCCCAATGTTGCCACAGCATATGCCATCAAGGGCGTGAACGTCGATAATTGTGTTTTGCCCGAGAACAAAACATATTTGGGTGTGGTCCCCGCCGGTTCGTACAACAAAACCGAGAACACGGCAGATGAGACATTCAAATCCGTTCTCGCAAATCACTGTGCGTTTCTCTTCGGAGGAAACAGCGCTTTTGCTGTCGCAGATACGCTGGACAACGCTTTCGATAATATCGATGCCTGTGAATACTACTGCAGGATGAATGCGGTAGGCGCGGCCGTTGATGCGATGCGCGGCCAATTCAGTCAGACCAAATCGGGTTCTTGCTGCTGTGAAGGCACGAAGGCTCCGGCCGCAACTGCCGGTCCCGTTGCTTTGAGCCCGGAAAACCAGCGCAAGGTCGATGAAGTCACCGCCAAGATCCTCGCTGAACTTTATGCTAATTAAACCCACGTTACACGGATAAGGAGATCAATATGGCTACAAACTGGACAGATGCCCAGATTAATGAGATCGTACAGTCTGTTCTGTCCCAGATGAAAAAGGAACCGGTCCAGCCGGCAGCTTCCTGGGATGCAACACAGTACAACGGCAGAAAATTAATCGGCATCTTTGCCGACATGAACGACGCCATCAACGCAGCCAACGAAGGCTACAAGGCTGTCCGCTCCATGTCGCTTGCCAACAGAGAAAAAATCATCACGGAAATTCGCAAACTGACTCGTGCGGAAGCTCCTGTGATGGCAGCTTTGGGTGTTGCAGAAACCAAGATGGGCCGCGTTGAGCACAAGATTGCTAAGCACAATCTGATTGCTGACAAAACGCCCGGAACGGAAGATATTACACCGACAGTCAAAACAGGTGACCATGGTCTGACATTAACAGAAATGGCTCCCTTCGGTGTTGTGGGTGCCATCGCACCTTCCACCAACCCGTCTGAAACCGTCATCTGCAACAGCATCGGCATGATCGTTGCCGGAAACGGCGTTGTCTTCAACCCGCATCCGAACGCAATTGCCACGTCGAACTATGCAGTGGATCTGGTCAACAGAGCAAGCGCTGCTGCGGGCGGACCCCAGATTTTGGTGGCATCCGTCATCAAACCTACTTTGGACACGGCCAACGTCATGTACAAGAATCCCTTGATCAGACTGTTGGTCTGCACCGGAGGCCCCGGTGTTGTCAAAGCTGTTTTGAGTTCGGGAAAGAAAGCCATCGGTGCCGGCGCAGGTAATCCTCCGGTCATCGTTGATGACACGGCCGATATTCCGAAAGCTGCAAAAGATATCATCGACGGTTGCACATTTGACAACAATCTTCCCTGCATCGCAGAAAAAGAGGTATTCGCGTTTGCCAACATCGCTGACGAGCTGATCGCCAATATGCTGAAAAACGGCTGCTACCTGCTGACCCGTGAACAGGCAGACAGACTGGCTGACATCGTCATCACGAAATCGACAGACAAAGACGGAAAAGTCAAATCCGCCGTCAGCAGAGACTGCGTCGGTCGTGACGCAAAAGTGCTTCTTGAAAAGATCGGTGTTCATGTCGGAGATGAAATTCGCTGCGCAATCGCAGAGGTTCCCTTTGAACATCCGTTCGTACAGACCGAGCTGATGATGCCTATCCTTGGTATCGTCCGCGTTCAGAATATCGATCAGGCAATCGACCTGGCTGTTAAGGCCGAGCACGGCAATCGCCATACCGCGCACATGCATTCCAAGAATATCGATAATCTGACGCGCTTTGCCCGTGCGGTTGAAACGACGATTTTTGTCAAGAATGCTCCTTCTTATGCCGGGATCGGTTTTGGTGGTGAAGGCCACACGACTTTCACGATCGCAGGACCTACCGGAGAAGGCTTGACGTCCGGAAAGAGTTTCACACGTTCGCGCAGATGCGTGATGGTGGACAACTTCCGCATCGTCTAAATACTACAAAGAAGAAATAAATGAAAGGAAATACATAATATGGACGTTTCTGTTTCTCAAGTCGAGGAAGTCGTTCGCAGAATTCTCAGTGAAATGTCTTCCCCCTCTTCCAGCAGCTCCGCTTCCTGTTGCGAAATCCCGAAAACCGCAAAAGTCGCTGTGCTTGCTGAGCCGAAAAAGTTCGTCGTCAAAGAGTTCCCCATGCCGGAATTGACCGACAATGACATTCTTGTCAAAGTTGAAGGTTGCGGCGTCTGCGGAACCGACGTTCATGAATGGAAAGGCGATCCGTTCGGTCTCTGCCCCCTGGTGCTGGGACACGAAGGAACCGGAACCATCGTTCATCTCGGCAAAAACATTAAGACAGACACAGCAGGTCATCCGATCAAAGTCGGTGACAAACTGGTCACCTCCGTGATCAGCTGCGGCAACTGCTTCATTTGCCGCAACACCCCGGGTCAAACCAATCTTTGCTGGAATCAGGGCATTTACGGTCTGGTCCCGATCGACCCGTCCAATCCGTTCAGGGGCTGGTTCGCAGAATACATTCTGATCCGCGATCCGGGTTCGACCTACTTCGTGGTCAACGACCTGAACCTGAACCAGAGAATGCTTCTCGAAGTTGCCTGTGTTTGCGTTCACGCTCTGCTCCGCGGTCAGAAGACCGGCTTGCTGAACTTCAACAGCAAGGTCGTCCTTCAGGGATGCGGCCCGGTCGGATTGATGATGTGCGCCGTGCTGAGAGCAGCCGGCATCAATCACGTCATCGCGATCGACGGCTCCGCAAAGCGTTTGGATATGGCCAAAAAGCTTGGTGCAAAAACGACCATCAACTTCCGTGAGGTTACCGACAAGGCTCAGCGCGTAGCCATTGTCAAATCCCTTACAGACGGAGCCGGTGCGGACTTTGCTTACCAGTGCACCGGTGCTCCGGCAGCAGCGGCGGACATTTACGACTTCATCAGACGCGGCGGCGGCATGTGCGAGATGGGCTTCTTCGTGAACAACGGCGAATATCAGGTCAATCCGCATTTTGCAATGTGCAACAAGGAAATCAATCTGGTCGGGTCCTGGGCCTATTCGGCAGAGGATTATCCGGTCACGATGGCATTCCTCCGTCAATGCAAGGAGATGAACATCCCGATCGAAGATCTGATCACTCATTCCTTCCCGCTGGATAAGATGAATGAAGCTTGCGAAGTCAATGTGGCTCAGCAAGGCATCAAGGTCTGCTACATTCCCCAGTAATGCGAGGTGCTGAGATATGGCACTCGGAATGATCGAATGTTTCGGATTCGTCACTTCTATCGTTGTTGCCGATAAAGCAGCGAAAACTGCGCCTGTCGAGATTGTTGCAATCGATAAAAACAAGCCTGCCAATGCAGAAAAATGCGAGGTCCCGCTTGTCATGGTTGTCAAGATCGAAGGCGACGTAGCCGCTGTTGAAGCCGCTACGATGGCTGGTGTCGACGAGGCAAAAAAACGAGGCATGTATATCACTCACAAGATCATCGCCCGTCAATCCGAAGAAATAGAATGGTTCGCCCGACTTAACGCTTTAGGACGAAACAGTACAATTTAAAAAATAAAAACAATTCATATTTTTCAAAGGAGAAAAAATTATGTTAGAAGCTCTTGGCATGGTTGAAACTAGAGGCTTGGTCGCAGCAATCGAAGCTGCCGATGCAATGGTTAAAGCTGCAAATGTTCGTCTGATCGGTTCTGAAAAGATCGGTTCCGGTTTGGTCAGCGTTATGGTCCGCGGTGATGTCGGTGCTGTTAAGTCCGCTGTCGAAGCCGGTGGCGCTGCTGCCGCTCGTCTCGGCGAAGTCATTGCGACACACGTTATTCCGAGACCGCACGATGATGTCGAAAAGATTCTGCCTGTAATCAAATAATTTGATAGGAAGACTGATTCAACATGGAAGAAAAAGCAATCGCGTTACTTGAAGTCCAGGCCATGGTCGCTGCTATTGCAGGTTTGGATGCCATGTGCAAGGCTGCAAATGTGCAGTTTATCCGTTGCGAAAAGCGGCTGGGCGGCAGGTTAGTCACGGTTGTGGTTGAAGGAACGGTTTCTGCTTGCCAGGCTTCTCTGGAAGCCGGCAAGGCAGAAGCGGCAAAAGTCGGGAAGGTCAAACTGGGAGAAGTCATTCCCCGCCCCCATCCCGAAGTCATGAAGTTTCTCAAGCCGAAAAAGGCTTAGAGGCTTGTTGCCGCTTTCGTCCTTCGACGACACTGCGGCATAACTTTGAATTCGCTCGTTTACGACGAATTACATAAACCTTTTGTAAAAATAAAATAGGAGGATACTCAAATGGAAGCTCTTGGTATGGTTGAAACCAGAGGTCTTGTCGCTGCAATTGAAGCTGCCGATGCAATGGTAAAGGCTGCTAATGTTGTTCTGATCGGTTCTGAAAAGATCGGTTCCGGTTTGGTCAGCGTCATGGTCCGCGGCGATGTCGGTGCCGTTAAAGCTGCTGTTGAGGCCGGTGGCGCAGCTGCTGCCCGTCTTGGCGAAGTCATTGCTACACACGTAATTCCGAGACCGCACTCTGATGTTGAGAAAATTCTGCCGAAAATTGGTTAATTGACATCCTCTTTTAACTAATATTTGAGCGCTCAACACCCTGGTACCGCTTCAAGGTACCCCCTCACAGCGAGATGGTCCCGGGCCATCTCGCTGGACCCGGTTTATTTCCCCGGATTTTTGCAGCACAGCTGCCTGATTTTGGAATATTACAATCTTTTAGATTTTTTGATATCGTTCATCCCCCATCCGATTCTGAAAGGACTTATACATCATGGCTTCATATACGACAGAGCAAATTGCGGAAATGGTCAAACGGGCTCTTTCTGAGCTGTCTTCACAGCCCGGCTCTACAAATACACAAAACGATATGAGCATCCCTATTGGCGTTTCGAATCGCCATATCCATTTAACACAAGAACATGTGGACATCCTTTTCGGAACCGGTTATACCCTGACTCCGCTGAAAGACCTGTCTCAGCCCGGTCAGTTTGCTTGTAAAGAAACATTGACTTTGATCGGCCCTTCCATGAGACCGATCGAAGGCGTTCGCGTGCTCGGTCCGCTGCGTAAGCAGTCCCAGGTTGAAATATCTGTTACGGACTCCTTCGTTCTGAAAGTCAAACCGCCTGTCCGCGAGTCCGGAAAGTTGTCCGGCTCAGCCCCGATCACGATCGTCGGCCCAAAAGGCATCGTTCAATTGTCAGAAGGATGTATCATTGCCAACCGTCACATCCACATGTCTCCTGAAGACGCCGTGAGATTCGGCGTAAAAGACGGAGATTATATCAATGTTGACGTAGTAGGCACAAAGCACACCTTGTGGTATGATGTTCAGATCCGCGTCAGTGATAAGTTCCGCTTGGAAATGCACGTCGACACAGATGATGCGAACGCAGCCGGCATCGGAAACGGAAGCAGAGTCACCGTTGCTAAATAAGAGAAAGGACCATCAAAATGCTAATTGGAAAAGTTATAGGTAATGTTGTTTCCACCAGAAAATGCGAAAGTCTCCTTGGAAGCAAATTTATGCAGGTCCACCTCATTGAAGACGGTAAGGAAACTGACAAATACTTGATTGCAGTTGATGCGGTCGGAGCCGGTGTAGGAGAAACCGTGCTTATCACGACCGGCAGCTCTGCCCGTCTTGCACTGCCCAAGAGCCGGGACGGAGGAGAAGTCCCTGCAGATGCCGCCATTGTCGGTATCATTGATTACACTAACTAATAATTGAGTTTCTGTGTCTTGCTTTTGCCGGCCGGACACAGTAAAGGAGATCGTTTTGTCAACACTCGACGATTTTAAACAAGTATTAAAAAACGCCGGTATTTTGGGAGCAGGCGGAGCCGGATTCCCCTCTTTTGCGAAACTTGCAGAAGGAGCGGACATCCTTTTGATTAACGGCGCCGAATGTGAGCCGCTGCTCTATACCGACTATATGCTGATGCGTGACTATCTTCCGCTCATCGTTGAGGGAGCCCAGTTTGTGCTGAAAGCAGCCAATATCGACCGATGCTATATCTGCATCAAAGATCATAATTGCCACCTCTTAGGGCTGGTCGATGAACAGGAACTGGCTCAGGATGTTCGTATCAGACATCTCCCGGATGCCTATCCGATGGGTGATGAAGTGTCACTCATCTGCGAAGCTACCGGTCGACTGGTTCAACCCGGTCATTTGCCGATTACGCAACACGTGATCGTATTCAATATTGAAACTGTACTGAACATTCGGAACGCGCTGGTCAACGGCGCACCCGTTACAGAAAAATATCTTACGATCAACGGCGATGTGGATCATGCCTATGTCGTCAAAGTCCCTGTTGGCATGCGCGTCAGTGAACTGTTTGATTCGCTCGGCATCCGTGTCCCTGAAAATGATGTCGTTCTGGACGGCGGTCCTTCCATGGGTCAAATGATCAACCCGACGACTGCTGTCATCACAAAAACGACGAAATCCCTCCTGATTCTTCCGGAAAGCATTCCTGCCATCGTTGTGAAGAAACGCGGACCTAAAGACCATTTGGCTATCGCCTCTTCCGTTTGCTGCCAATGCAGCAGATGTACGGATCTCTGTCCTCGCCATGCACTCGGATATCCTCTGGAGCCCCACAAACACGTTCGTGTGGAGGCGGGAGTGGCCGAAGCAGATCCTTCTATGATCCTGAGCGCAACCCTCTGCTGCGGATGCGGCATCTGTGAATTGGGGGCTTGCTGCCAATATATTTCACCGCGTGCCGTCATTCAGCACCATAAAGCCATTTTGGCCAAAAACCGGATGAGATACGTGGCCCCGGACGACATGAACTGCATGGTCCGCGAAGAACATCCTTACACGGCTGTTTCCACGGCCCGTTGGAAAGACTATCTGGGCGTGACCAAATACGACAAAGAAGCCGTTTTCTACCCCGAGTTGAAAACTGCCCGTCGCGTTGAGATCCCGCTCCCGCTCCATATCGGTGCGCCGTCTGTTCCTGCTGTCAAAGAAGGAGACATGGTCTCTAAAGGACAGATCATAGGCAACCCGGGCGAAGGATTGTCCCTGCCTGCACATGCTTCCCTTTCCGGGAAAGTCATTTTTGCAGACAATCAAAAAATCATCATTGAAGAAGTCAAAGAGTAATATAAAGGATATTCATTATGTACCAAACCGTAGGTGTAATTGAATTAAAAAGCATCGCAACCGGCATAGAGGCAACGGATGCAGCGCTGAAAAGCGCCGGTGTCCGCTTGATTTCGGCTCATCCGGTTTGTCCCGGCAAATTTGAGATCATGGTTTCGGGTTCGATCGCAGATGTCACTGCATCCCTAGACCATGTCAAAGAGCGGTTCGCCGGAACGCTGATCGATGCATCTTTGATGGGCCGGATCGACCCCCAAGTCATCACGGCGCTTTACGGGACCCAGACCCCCTCAAGGCACGGCAGTCTGGGCATCATTGAAACATACAGCGCGGCCAGCATCGTCAAGGCGGCAGATATTGCCGTCAAAACGGCAAAAGTTGAGATATTTGAACTCAGACTCTCCCGCGGTATGGGCGGAAAAGGAATCGTGCTGGTAACCGGAGATGTCGGAGACGTTACGGCTGCAGTTGAGGCGGGCGCCCGCCACGCCAAGGAACAAAGCATGCTGAATCATTACACAGTCATTGCCGCTCCTCATGAAGAATTGTGGGATACATTGTAATCCCTTTACGGAAAGTGATTTACTATGAGTGATGAACCAATCAAACTGCACGACAAAATGAGAATTGTGCAGGAACTGGTTCCGGGTCGCCAGATTACGCTCGCGCATATTGTGGCCAATCCGGATCCCATCCTATATTATAAATTAGGGCTGGATCCTCAGGTGGAGTACTCAAAGGCCGCTATCGGAGTCATGACGATTACACCCGCCGAAACAGCCGTCATCATTGCAGACATTGCTTTGAAGTCTTCCGGTGCAGAACTGGGTTTTGTGGATCGTTTCAGCGGAACCTTGATTCTGACGGGTACCGTTTCGGAAGTGGAAGCCTCTTTCCAGGCCATCTGCACCTATGTCCATGACACGTTAGGCTATTCCGTGTGCCCGTTGACTAAAACCTGACACCGATGAGAAGGCTCATTTTGATCGGCCGTGTCGGAGCGGGAAAAACCACTCTGACTCAAGCTTTAAAAGGTCAGCAATTGAACTATTGCAAGACACAATTTATACACTATACGGACACGATCATCGACACGCCCGGGGAATACCTGCAGACACACACTTTAGGAGCCGCGCTGGCTTTGTATGCTTATGAATCCGATGTAGTCGGGCTTTTGTGCAGCGCCACGGAACCGTTTACACTGTTTCCCCCCAACATCACCTGTATGTGCAACCGGGAAGTCATTGGTATTCTTACCACGATCGATGACCCGAAAGCCAATATCCCTATGACCTATAACTGGCTGAAAGAAGCAGGATGCAAAAAGATTTTCCCCGTCAGTTCGGTCACCGGTGAAGGGCTCAATGACGTTATCGAATATTTGAATGATTCTCACGGACGCCCTGCATCGTCCAGACCCGTGAGAAGAAAGGCGATCCATCAATAAATCCAACGCAACGGAGGCTGCCGAGATGAGTTTAACAAAGGTCATCTGCTTTGCCAACAACAAAGGCGGAAGCGGAAAATCAACCACTTGCGCGAACGTAGGCTATGAAATGTCGAGAGCAGGCAAAAAAGTTTTGCTGGTCGACGGCGATATGCAGTTGAATCTGACTCTTTCCTATTTTGATGAAGAGAAAGCCCTGGCCTTTGTTCAGTCCGAGAAGACCATCTATGCGGCCATTACCAAGCAAAAAGATCTGACGGACTTCATCATCCCGACGGCGTATGAAGGGCTTGATCTGATTCCGTCTTCAACCCTGATGAGTTCCATTGAGTTTGAACTGTTTCCAAAAATGCAGCGGGAACTTATCTTGAAAAAATGTTTGTCGAGGATCGTTGCTTCAGGCCGTTACGATTATATTTTGATCGATTCCCCGCCAACGCTGGGTTGTTGGGTGATGAACATCATGTGTGCGTCCGACGAATTGATCATCCCGGTGGAAGCAAGCCCCTGGGGATTGTTTGGACTCGCCAACATGTTTGATTTTGTGCAGCAGATCCAGTCCATTGCCCCTCAGATCCGTTTGTTGGGCATCGCCATTACAAAGGCAGACGAAAGAAAGAAATACTTTAAGCAGACTTTGGAGTCTCTGGCTTCCTACGATGAATTGACCGTTTTCAAGACGATTATCCGGATTGACAGTTCCATTGAATGGTCTCAGGATAACAGTTGCCCGGTCGGAGCCTATAAGAGGTCTTCCAGAAGTGCTGAAGAATATATGAATCTTGCAAAGGAGATTATGGAATATGTCAGTCGGTAAGAACAGTATTTCCCGTGTTGTAAAGAAAGAAGAAGCGCCCATCGTTTCTGAAAAGAAAGAAGTGGCGATCGAGCCAGCAAAGAAGGCTGCTCCGAAAAAACGTGTCGTAGCTCCCGCTCCGCGCCATCACGGCAATTACGTGCTGATTACAGAAGAGCTTCCGGTCTGGTTGCTGTAATCCTTCCTTATTTTAGAATACATTCACTTCAGAAAGGTTTTATGATATGTTAGTATCAATGAGAGATTTGCTGCCTCGCGCCAAGGCTGAACATTATGCTGTCGGTTTGTTCAACACGGTCGATTTGGAAATGGCAAAAGGCGTTATTGAAGCTGCAGAAGAACTGCGTGCGCCTGTTATCATCGGGACCGCAGAAATTCTGACACCTTATGCTTCCCTTGAGGACTTGTCTGCCTTCCTCCTTCCTTTGGCCAAAAAGGCAACCGTCCCGATCGTTCTTCACTTGGATCACGGTCTGACACTGGATATGGTCAAGAAAGCTATTCGCTTGGGATTCACTTCCGTCATGTTTGACTGCTCCACTGATGATTATTACAGCAACATGGGCAAGGTCCGGGCTCTCGTCCGCTACGCTCATGAACGCGGCATCTCCGTGGAAGGAGAATTGGGTCATGTCGGTGCAAACGCCTCCAGCGCTGAAAACCACGGTCCAAACGACAACAGCATTTACACAGATCCTCAGCAGGCTCTCGAATATGCGACAGTGACAGGCGTTGATGCACTTGCGGTCGCTATCGGAACTGCACACGGTGCTTATAAAGAGAAACCCAGACTTGACTTCGACCGTCTGAAAGAAATCGCCTCCATCGTCAGCACGCCTCTGGTGCTCCACGGCGGTTCGGGCCTTTCTGATGATGACTTCAAGAGAACCATAGCCAACGGTATTTCCAAAGTCAATATCTTCACAGATATCAACACTGCTTTTGCCAGAGCCGCTCATGAGGTTTGGAAGCCCGGCATGGGTCAGACAGACATTATGCCTGTCGTTCGCTTGGCTGTCAAAGAAGCGACAATGGAAAAAATGCAATTGTTCGGTTGCGCAGGCAAATATTAATATTCTTTCTTTTACGAATCACTTTCCACCCGGAGTCGACGATTCCGGGTGGACTTGTGTTGACTTTTATTTCCAAATGTGCTAATATATGCATACTTTGAAACCCATGGAGGGATATCGAAGCGGTCATAACGAGGCGGTCTTGAAAACCGTTTGGGAGCAATCCCACAAGGGTTCGAATCCCTTTCCCTCCGCCATAAAAGAAACCTCTTTTGTCTAC
>CADBRS010000187.1 GCA_902797125.1 uncultured Ruminococcus sp. | reverse complement strand
CATTGATTACGGGATGGGCAATCTGCATTCAGTCCGGAATGCCCTGACCCGGCTGAAGATCGGGCACAGGATCATCTCCTCTCCTGACGAGATCGGTACCTGCCAGGCCCTGATCCTTCCCGGCGTCGGCGCGTTCCCGGATGCGATGGCTACCCTGAACGAAAAAGGCTTTACGGATGCGCTTCGCGTAGCCGTCTCCAAAGGCAAGCCTCTTTTGGGCATCTGCCTCGGCATGCAGCTTTTGTTCGAGGACAGCACCGAGTTCGGACTGACCCAAGGGCTTTCCCTGATCGAAGGACACGTCGTCCCGATCCGGGCACCGGGATTGAAGATCCCGCATATGGGCTGGAACGCCCTGTCTTTCAATCAACCACAGGACGCGCTCCTCAAAGACGTCCCGGACGGTTCCTATGTCTATTTCGTCCATTCCTTCAGGGCAGATACGGACTCCCGAAACGTCGTGGCCTATACCGAATACGGCGAACAGATCCCGGCTTTGGTCAAGAGCCCCGTGCTCCCCGTATACGGCGCGCAATTCCATCCGGAAAAAAGCCATGACACCGGTCTTTCCATGCTGAAGTCGTTCTGCATCTGGGCGGGAGAGGAGACCGAGATATGATCATTTATCCCGCTATCGATCTTTTGGGCGGTCAGTGCGTCCGGCTCGTCAAAGGTGAATATGATACGGCCAGCCGCGTCGCTGTGGACGCATTGGAAACAGCGAGGTCTTTCCGCGATTGCGGAGCCACGCATCTCCACATGGTCGATTTGGACGGTGCCAAGGCCGGCCGCGGCCATGCGGTCAACCGCTCGATCATTTCAAAGATCGTTTCCGAGACAGGTCTCTCCGTCGATCTGGGCGGAGGCATCCGGACACTCCAGGATATCGAAGAAACATTGAAAACAGGCGTTGCGGAAGCGGTCCTCGGATCCGCCGCAACGGACCTCGATTTTCTGTTCAAAGCCGTCTCGAGATTCGGCGACCGGATCTGCGTCGGCATCGACGCCAAGAACGGATATGTGGCCACCTCGGGGTGGACGGACGTCACCGGACTGAATTATCTGGAATTTGCCGCCGCAGTCGAAAAAACCGGCGTCAAAAGGATCATCTTCACGGATATCTCCCGGGACGGAACGCTTCAGGGACCCAATCTGGACATGCTGAAAAAACTCAAAGAAAAAACCGGTCTTTCCGTCACCGCGAGCGGCGGCATCAAGACCGAAGAAGACCTGGAGTCACTGGACCGGATCGGGATCGACGGCGTCATTTGCGGCAAATCACTCTACGCCCGCACGCTGGATCTGGCATCAGCCCTGGTCCGGTTTGAAAGGAAGGCCTGACATGCTGGCCAAAAGAATCATTCCCTGTCTGGACGTCAAGGACGGACGGGTCGTCAAGGGCGTCAATTTCGTCGACCTCCGGGATGCCGGAGACATCGTCGAGAATGCCCGTTTCTACAATGAAGCCGGTGCCGATGAAGTCTGCTTCCTGGATATCACGGCGACTCATGAAGGCCGCAAGACGTTTGCCGAACAGGTCGAACGCGCGGCGACCGAACTCTTCGTTCCCCTGACCGTGGGCGGAGGGATCGGTTCCGTCGAAGAAGTCCGGACCATGCTGCTCTCGGGGGCCGACAAAGTCTCGCTCAATTCGGCAGCCGTCAAGGATCCTTCCCTGATCAGCCGCGCAGCCGAACGGTTCGGTTCCCAATGCATCGTCGTCGCGATCGACGCAAGACGTGCGGGCAAAGATCCGAACGGAGATCCCTTGTTCCACGTCTACGTGCACGGAGGCCGGATCGACACGGGGATCGACGCCCTTTCATGGGCCGTCGAAGCTCAGACCCGCGGCGCGGGCGAGATCCTGCTCACCAGTATGGACACGGACGGGACCAAAGCCGGTTTCGATCTCGAACTCCTCCGGGCCGTGACCTCCCGCGTATCCATCCCGGTCATTGCATCCGGCGGCGCCGGGTCCATGGAACATTTTGCGCAGGCTTTCGAATGCGGTGCGGACGCCGCATTGGCCGCCACGCTCTTCCATTACCGGCAGATGAGCATCCGGGAACTCAAAGACTATCTGAAGAACAGGGGGATATGCGTCCGATGAAAATTGAAGAGATCCTATTGAAGTCAGAAGACTATCCCAAACTGTTCGAAAAAAGCGAGCTGATCCCTGCGATCGTCCAGGACGGCGAGACGGGCGAAGTTTTGATGCTCGCGTATATGAACGAAGCATCTTTCAAAAAGACATTGGAAACAAAATTGAGCACCTTCTGGAGCCGCTCCAGACAGACGCTGTGGACAAAGGGCGAGACATCCGGTCATTTCATGGAAGTTTTGAAGATCTTCTACGATTGCGATCTGGATTCACTGCTTTTCCGGGTCAGACCGAAAGGTCCGGCCTGCCATACCGGAAACAAAAGCTGCTTTTACCGCGAGTTTCCGATCAATTCTCAAGATGACTAAGAGGTTTATATGAAAAACGAAACAATGGAACAGTTGTATGCCGTCGTCAAGGACAGACAAGTCCATCCGGCTGAAGGTTCTTACACCTGCTATCTGTTTGAACAGGGTTTGGACAAGATATTGAAAAAAGTGGGCGAGGAAAGCGCCGAGACCATCATCGCAGCCAAGAATGATGACAATTCCCTCCTTTGCGGCGAGATCTGCGATTTGCTCTATCACCTGACGGTCCTTTGCGCCGAGAAAGATCTTGACATCCGGGACGTCATGGGCGAACTGGACAGGCGGTCTGAAAAGATCGGCAATCTCAAGCAAATGAAAAAAGT
>CADBRS010000186.1 GCA_902797125.1 uncultured Ruminococcus sp. | reverse complement strand
GCGGTATTCGGAGACGGTCGTGGCACCGATGAGCTGCATCTCGCCACGGGCCAGTGCAGGCTTGAGGATATTGGCTGCGTCGACGGCGCCTTCCGCGGCACCGGCTCCGACCAGCGTATGGATCTCATCGATGAACAAAATGATGTTTTTCTTGGCGATCACGTCATTCATGATGTTCTTGAAACGTTCCTCGAATTCGCCTCTGTATTTGGAACCGGCGACCAGGGAACCGATATCCAGCGTGAAGATGATCTTGTCTTTCAGATCTTCGGGGACGTCCCCGGAAACGATCTTTTCGGCCAGCCCCTCCACGACGGCGGTCTTGCCCACGCCCGGTTCACCGATCAGGCAGGGATTGTTTTTGGTACGTCTGGACAGGATCTGGATGAGCCGCTCGGTCTCGGCGCTCCGGCCGATGATCGGGTCGAGTTTTCCGTCCTTCGCGGCCTGGGTGAGGTCGCGTCCGAAATTCTGCAACGATTCCGGAATGTCCTTGTTGTTCTGTTTGGCCGAGCCTTTTTTGCCTCTGGCCATGGCGGGCTGATGCGCACCGGCTTCATCTGCGTCAGGGTAGGGATTCTGCTGGATGTTCGGCCAGATCTGGATGAGACCCTCCGAAAGTGCCTTCAGATCCGTGCCCATATGCGAGAGCAGTTTGACGGCAAAGCAGTCCGGGGAAGCGAGGATCGCATAGAGCAAAGCCTCCGGGACGATCTCGGAGTTTGAAAACTGCTCCTGCGTGATCATGGCGGCGTGACGCAGGATCGTACGGGTACGAGAGGTCATGTCCGCCGCGGTGACTTCCACGGGTTCGCCCTGACCGGAGACGCGGATCAGCACGTCCCGGACGCCTTCATAGGTCAGTCCGCATTCCGTCAGCAGTTCGCTGACGGCTGTTTTGTCATATTTTAACATGGCAAGGAGCAAGTGCTCCGAACCCAGATAACTGTGTCCGAGCGCACCTGCTTCCTGTGCCGCTGTTTCGATGATTCTTTGTGATTCGTAATTAAAAGAGCTCATAGTGGTATCGCCGCCTGATGCGGCGTCTCCTTTCCGAAACGGTATGTGAGAGGATCAATTAGCTAAACAGTTTATGCAGCAGTTCGGCTCTGGCGTGATCTCTGTCCGTTTCGTTTTTGATGTCTCCTTCGGAGAGCAGGGTGAGGGTAGCGGGCATGGCCTCGACCAACAGCGGATTGAGCTGTTCGAGCCGTACCTCGTCGATGCACCCCAGGTTGATCCCGAAGTGGACGTTTGCGTAAAGATTCATGAATTCGGAGCTGGAGACCAGATTGGCGTAGCGCATGACGCCCAGGGCGCGGCGCGTTTCGTCTTTGATCTGCTCCATTCTCGTTTTGCTGATCTGTTTGCAGGCCTCTTTTTCCAGATTGCGGACCTGGGAGACAGCGTCGTTGATCTTGGTGATGATATCTTCCTCGGTGATGCCCATGCAGATCTGATTGGAGATCTGGTAGATGCATCCCTGAGCCTTGCTGCCTTCGCCGTAGATCCCGCGAACGGTCAGGCCGGATTTGGACAGTTCGTTCATCACCCGGTTCATATATCCGCCGTAGGTCAGTCCGGGCAGGAAGAGCATCACGGAAGCCCGCATGCCGGTGCCCAGATTGGTCGGGCACTGGGTCAGATAGCCCAGATTGTCGTCGAAAGCCAGTTCGAATTCGGCGTCCAGTTTGGATTCGATCTCGCGCACGTTCTGATAGGCTCTCTCCAAGGAGAGGGACGGCTCGATGCACTGGATGCGGAGATGATCTTCCTCCAGTGCCATCACGGCCAGGTGACAGGGCTCGTTGAGAAACAGGGTATGAGGACCTGCTTTTTTGGTGAAGTCAGGACTCACGTAGTGCTTCTCGACGTAGGAGGCTGCCTCGACGGGCGAAATGGAATTGAAATCGATCCGTTCGAAGCCTAAAGGGATCAGCACTTTGGAGATCTTCTCGATGACCTCCCGGGCTTTTTCGTCATTCAGACGGATCGGGAAAGGATAACCGGTCAGGTTGCGCGCCAGACGGACACGCGAACTGATGACCAGATCGTCCTGTTTTGTCTGATTATCTTTGAACCATGCCATAAAGATCACTTCCTTCAAGCTGTTTTCTCTTGGCCTTGTCCGTCGGAGGACTCGAGATCACGGATCTGGTCTCTCAGAACGGCGGCCTGCTCGAAATTCTCGGCCTTGATCGCTTCGCTGAGTTCCTTCTTCAGGGAAGCCAGTTTGTCCTTCTTGGCCTTTTTGGCCTCTCTGTCGCCCGGGATCTTTCCGATGTGGCGGGTATTGCCGTGGATGTTCCGGACGGTAGGCTCAAGGGCCTCGGCAAAGAAACGGTAGCATGTCGGGCAGCCCAGCATGCCTGTGTTCTGGATCATGGACAGCGTGCATCCGCAATCCGGACAAACGGATTTCTGAGAACTGATCTGGTTTGCCGGAATACCCAGCATATTGTTGAACAGATCTCCGAACGGGTCGTCAAAGAAAGTGGTGAAAGGATCTTTGACTTCCCGGATCTTGCCTTCCTCAGTTAGTTTTGCCGCGCATTCGGGGCAGAGCGCATAGGAAGTGGTTTTTCCGTTGACGGTTTCTTTATAGAAAATAGATGCATTGCTTTTCTTGCATTGTTGACATAACATAGTAAACATCTCCTTTTTGTTAAGATTTCATAAGTGTCAGAAGCATTTGTTTGAACATGTCCGAACGGACCTTGTTACGCAGATTCGGCGGAACGGACGAAAGGGAAGCATTGGACATGGCTTCTTTCATGATCCAATAGCTTTTCTCATCGATGATGCCCGTGCCGGCCAGGTTTTTGCAGAACGCTACGGATTCGCCTTCGTCGATCTCGTCTCCGATGGCGCAGTAGAAGTGCATCAGATACTCATCTCGGTGGACCTGCTTCCGGACGATCCGGATGCATCCGCCGCCGCCTCTTCTGGATTCGATCAGGTAGCCGCGCTGCGGTGTGAAACGGGAAGTGATGACGTAACTGATCTGACTCGGGACGCATCCCAGCTGCTGGGCCAGGTCGTTCCGCTGCAGTTCGATGGAACCGTCGTCCGATTCGTTCAGCATTTCTTCGATCATTTTGGATATGACATCGGTCAACATTTTGATCACCTCGTTTTTCTTTCTGCCCGTATTATAGTCCGAAAGTCAAAGATAGTCAAAGTCAAACAAGGTCAAACTTTCTTTTTGAAAGGCGATTACGGGCGATTAGGGGGAATTAGATATCTGTTTCCTCACAAAATCAAATTTTTTTGACTTTCTTTGACTTTTTTGATTTTTGACCTTGAAAAACCCGGATCCGGCCGTTCGTCAGCCTCGAATGAGATGACAGAGCGTCACCTCAGGATTCAAAAAATATGCATTGAATAGTCTCTATTTATTGAAAAGTTGAATAATATTCATGATTTTTGTGAATAATTATTCGTTTTTGGGTTGACAAAAGGCATTTGCTGTGATAGAATCAAGCCAATTCATGCGGCAACCCGCGAAAAGAGGTTTTATTATGAAAAAGATACTAACAATTCTCTTGACAGTTCTTTTACTGTCTTCCATGATCGTTTCGATGGTTTCCTGCGGCGGATCCGCAGACGCCAAAAAAGTCAAGGTCATCGACATCGCGCTGACTGAAGAGGAATACGCATTCGCCGTTCAGAAGGGCGATTCCGAGATGCTCGCGAGCCTGAATGCGTTCCTGACTGAGATCACGAATAACGGCAAGTTCGCTGAGATCGTCAACAAGTATTTCGGCGACGGAACGCCCAAGGCCGTTCAGAGCGCCGCAACCAAGAAGACCGATGGGTCCCAGCTGATCGTTGCGACCAACGCGGCTTTCGCTCCGTTCGAATATATGGTAGGCAACAATTTCTACGGTCTGGATCTCGAGATCATGGAACTGTTTGCCGAAAAACTGGGTCTGGAACTCTATATCGACAATATGGAATTCGACGCAGTCTGCCTGTCCGTCTCCAGTGCCGGCGGTACGTATGAAGACGAATCCGGAAACGAAGTGGCCGTCACCGGCGGCTCCTGCAACATTGCGGCAGCCGGACTGACCGTGACAGACACACGGAAAGAGATCCTGGATTTCTCAACCAGTTACTATAACGCCTGCCAGGTTCTGATCGTGCCCGAGAGCAACACAGATTTCGACGCATGCAAGACGGCAGCGGACGTTGAAAACGTCCTGAAAGCCAAAGACAAATCCTTCAAAGTGGGCACCCAGAACGGAACGACCGGTTTCTTCTATTGCTCGGGCGATGAGGACTGGGGTTTTGACGGCTATGCATTCGAGACCAAAGGCTATGCCAACGGGGCTCTGGCCGTTCAGGATATGATCAACGGCAATATCAATCTCGTGGTCATCGACGAAGGTCCGGCCAAAGAGATCGCCAAGAATTACAACGACGCCAACTGACCAGAGGGTCGGGAATCCGGGAGGGGTCAAGCCTCTCCCGATTTTTTAAGGAGAATTTCAAGAGATGGAAAAGACGTCCAATCCCGTTTCGGCATTCCTTAAAAAGCACTGGATGGACATCCTCGTGATCCTGATCGTCGTCTTCCTGCTGTTTTTACTCGGGAGATCGATCTTCATCCGGTTCAATTTTGCCAAAAAATGGGATAAGTTCTATAATCATTTCTTCACGAACGAAGGATACAAACGACTGCTGACGGGTATGCAGAATACCGGTCTGATCGCCGTGATCGGGTTCTTCATCGGATTGGCCATCGGGACTCTGATCGCCACGATCAAAGTGATCCCGCCATACCATAAACTGGTCCGGTACGCGCAGAAGGTCTGCAACGTCTACGTGGCTTTCTTCAGGGGCACGCCGATCGTGGTCCAGCTGCTGGTCGGCTACTATATCCTTTTGCCGATCATGGGTCTGTCGATCCCAGCGCTCGGTTCCTGCATTTTGATCTTCGGACTGAACAGCGGAGCCTATATCTCCGAGATCATGAGGGGCGGCATCCAGTCGGTAGATCCCGGGCAGCTCGAGGCTGCGCGCGCCGTGGGCCTTTCTTTCCCGGTGTCTATGGTCAAAGTCGTGATCCCGCAGGCCGTCAAGAACATTCTGCCTACGCTGGGCAACGAGATCATCGCGCTGGTGAAGGAGACTGCGATCGTCGGATACGTGGGCGCCGTCGATATCACGAAAGCGTTCCAGGATCTGGCCGCGAACTCGTACGAGTACATGATCCCTTATATCGTCATGGCTTTGCTATATATTGTGATCGTCGCTGCGATCGCGGGTTTGATCCGGCTTATGGAAAAGGCCATGAAGAAGAGCGAGGCGGGAAAAGGAGTCAAGAGCCATGGATAAAGAAGTACTGTTGGATATACAGGGGCTTTCCAAATCCTTCGGCCGCCTGGAAGTCCTGAAAGATATCAGCGAAAAGATCTATAAAGGCGAGAAAGTCGTCATCATCGGTCCGTCCGGTTCAGGAAAAAGCACATTTCTGCGCTGCCTCAACTGCATGGAGGATCCGACGGCGGGCTCCATTATCTTTGAAGGCGTTGACATAGCCGATATGAAGGTCGACATCAACGTTCACAGAAGACATATAGGCATGGTGTTCCAGCAATTCAATCTGTTCAACAACAAAACGGTGCTGCAGAACATCTCGCTGGCTCCCGTTTTCGTCGGACTGCAGCAGCTTCGGAAAGACAAAAGATACAATTTCTTCACGTCCTTAGGCAACCGTTTCAGGAAAGAAAAAAAGCCGCTCAAAGAGATCGGCCGGACCAAGAAAACCATCCGTGAAGAATGTGAAAAACAGGCTATGGAACTACTCTCCAGAATCGGGCTGGAGGAAAAGGCTCAGGCCTATCCGTCCACGCTTTCCGGCGGGCAGAAACAGCGTATCGCGATCGTCCGCGCGCTGGCCATGCATCCGACGGTCATGCTGTTCGACGAACCCACGTCGGCACTGGATCCCGAGATGGTCGGGGAAGTTCTCGAACTGATCAAAGCCGTTGCAGAACAGGGCATGACGATGGTCATCGTCACGCACGAGATGGGATTTGCCAAGGAAGTCGGGACCAGAGTTTTGTTCATGGACGGAGGCGGAATCCTGGAACAGGGAACTCCGGACGAGATCTTCAATCATCCGAAATCAGACCGTCTGAAGGATTTTCTGTCCAAAGTGCTGGCCTGACCGGAATCTGATATGACATTTTTATAGAAAGGCGCCCCCGAATCGAGGACGCCTTCTTCTCGCGCACATCAGGTGTATGTTTCTAGATTTGGCTTGATGTCCTGTC
>CADBRS010000185.1 GCA_902797125.1 uncultured Ruminococcus sp. | reverse complement strand
GCCGTGCCTCCCGCAACGGGGATCTCTTCGAGTTTCATGCCGACCGCGATCTTGGCCGTAACGCGGGCAATGGGATAACCGCTGGCTTTGCTGGCCAAGGCAGAAGAACGCGAAACGCGGGGATTCACTTCGATCAGGTAGTATTCCGAACTGTTCGGATTCAGCGCGAACTGAACGTTGCATCCACCCTCGATCTTGAGTTCGCGGATGATCTTGATCGCGCTGTCGTTGAGCATTTTGAGATCATGGTCGGACAGTGACAGGATCGGCGCCACGACGACCGAGTCGCCCGTATGAACGCCGACGGGATCGACGTTTTCCATGCCGCAGATGGTGATGGCATGATCCGTGCTGTCCCTCATCACTTCGAATTCGATTTCCTTATAGCCCTTCACGCTCTTTTCGATCAGGACCTGGTGGACGGGAGACAGTTTGAACGCGTTGGAACCGATCTCGATCAGTTCCTCTTCGTTCTCTGCAAATCCTCCGCCGGTGCCTCCGAGCGTAAATGCAGGGCGAAGAACGACCGGATAACCGATCCTTGCGGCTGCTGCCTTGGCATGATCCATATCGTAAGTCACTTCGGACGGGATCACGGGCTCGCCGATGGACTGACACATCTCTTTGAACAGTTCCCTGTCTTCGGCCCGCTCGATGGATTCGGCAGGCGTTCCGATCAGTTGGACACGGCATTCTTTCAAAACGCCTTTGCGTTCCAGCTGCATGGCCAGATTGAGACCCGTCTGACCTCCGATGCCCGGCAGAATGGCATCCGGACGCTCGTATCTGAGCACGCGGGCCACATATTCCAGCGTCAAAGGTTCCATATAGACTTTGTCCGCGATCGTCGTGTCCGTCATGATGGTCGCCGGATTGGAGTTGCACAAAACGACTTCGTAGCCTTCCTCTTTGAGAGCCAGGCAGGCCTGTGTGCCCGCGTAGTCAAACTCGGCGGCCTGACCGATCACAATCGGACCGGAGCCGATGATCAAGATCTTTTTGATATCCGTTCTTTTTCCCATTTTATATGTCTTCTTTCTTTTGGTATACGATTTTAGAACCGGCCACAGTCAGGTAGTTGACCCCGTACAACTGCGTCCCGGCAAAAGGTGTGGCGTGTCCGAGTGATAAAAACCGGCTCGGGTCGACTGTCTCGCATTCGTTCAGTTTCCAAAGCGAATAACCGTCTTCGGGAATTCCGAAACGCCTTCTCGGATTCCATGCCATCAGATCCATCAGTTTTTGCAGATCGATGATCCCCTTGCGGACAAGATTCGTGTACAGTGCCGGAAAAGCTGTTTCCAGCCCGACGACGCCGAAAGGCGAGGACTTCAGCCCCCGGCTTTTCTCTTCATCCGAGTGCGGAGCGTGGTCGGTCGAGATCATGTCGATAGTGCCGTCCAGCAAACCTTCGATCAGTGCCTCCCGATCTTTCAGTTCGGCCAGCGGCGGATTCATCTTGAACCGTCCCTCTTCCCGGAGATCCTGCTCCGTGAAGACCAGGTAATGCGGCGCCGTTTCACAAGTGACGTCTACGCCGGCTTTTTTGGCATCCCTGATCAGTCGGACGCTCTCCTTCGTCGAGATATGGCAAACGTGATAGGCGCATCCCGTGCGGGCCGCCAGATGCAGATCTCTCTCGACCTGACGCCATTCCGCGTCCGATGGGATCGCCCGGTGAGCGTGTGCGTCCGCATAAGCGCCCGTGTGGATATAGCCTCCGTTCACGTATCTTTCATCTTCACAATGCGCGGCCAGTATCTTATGAAGGCCCTTGACGCGAAGCATCAGCTGCTCCATCATGGCATCGTCCTGTACGCCCTTTCCGTCATCCGAAAAAGCGATGACGTGAGGCGCCAATTCGTCCAGATCTGCCGCTTCTTTTCCCATTTCGCCGACCGTCAGCGCACCGTATGGATAGACCGGGATCACAGCGCCGGCATCGATCAATGCCTTTTGAATTTTTAAGTGATCGAGCGAATCCGGGACCGGATTCAGATTGGGCATGGTACAGACAGCGGTATAACCGCCGTGAGCTGCAGCCGATGAACCCGTTCGGATCGTCTCCTTATAAGAAAAGCCCGGTTCACGAAAATGCACATGCACGTCGCAAAAACCGGGCAAAACGGAATATTCAGACGAATCAAACGAGGGATCAACGGAAGAAAATGAACCGGTGGGGGAAGAAAAGGTGACAGGGACACTTGCCCCCATATGCTCCGGGCTCTTCCTCACTGCCGCTCTATCCTCCATCGTGGCCTCCTCACACCCATCCTCATTGAGAAAAGGTTTGTATTCGAGAAGTAATTATACCATTTTTTCGCCTGTCTGTCATAGCTTTTTTAAAAAAAATCTATTTTTTTCATAGTGATCTCGAAAAAGAAGGAGCTTCCCGCCTAAGCGAAAAACTCCTTACAAACCTGTGATGATCTCGGTGATGAGAAAACTGCTCATCCTCTGCGGGATGACTCGTCTTCAAGATATGCCAAAAAGTCCGGTTTTTCCAGCGGCTTGCTGAAATAGTAGCCCTGGATATAGTCGCAGCCGCAGCGAATGGCCAGATCCAGTTCTTCTTCCGTTTCAACGCCCTCCTGAACGATATCCGATCCCATGCTCTCAATGAATTTCATCAGACTTTCAAGCATCTTCGGGTCGCTGGCATTTTTGGATACGTTCCATAAAATGGATTTGTCGATCTTGATATTTTTGAAATCCGTGGTGATCGTTCGGACAAGAT
>CADBRS010000184.1 GCA_902797125.1 uncultured Ruminococcus sp. | reverse complement strand
CTTCTTTGCTTTCGCAGTCGTCGTCTTTTTGGCGGCAGGCTTCTTGGCTGCAGGCTTCTTGGCTGGCTTTTCAGCTTTTGCGTCTTCAGCCTTTTCGTCTTTCTTTTCCACGACGACAACGTTAGCTTTCAGGAATTCCATGGCCTTGCGGTTGACGAGATCGAGCGCGACGTCTTCGGAAGCGAAAGCATCCTTGACTTTGTCGAGTTCGACCTGGTATTTTTCAGCCAGCTTGGCCAGTTCGGCATCGATCTCTTCCTGAGAGGCTGTGAGACCCTCTTTCTGAGCGACGGCTTCCAGGGCCAGCGCGCCTTTGACGCGGGCTTCGGCTCTGGGTCTGAACTGCTTGCGCATCGCGTCGAGGTTAAGGCCGGTATATTGCATATATTGCTGGATATTGAGGCCCTGGGACTGAAGGTTCATCTCGAAGGAGCGGAGCACGTTATCGGTTTCCTGTTCGAACATGACTTCAGGGATATCGGCCACCAGTTTGTCAGAGACCAGTTTGATGATTTCGTCTTCCAGATCGTTCTGGGCATTTTCCTCATGGCGTTTCGTGATCTTTTCACGGACGTCGTTCTTGTATGCCTCGAACGTGTCGAATTCGGAAACGTCTTTTGCGAACTCGTCATCCAGTTCGGGAGTCTCGATGCGGATGATCTGATTCAGTTTGCACTTGAAAACCGCGGCTTTGCCTTTGAGTTCTTCGGCATGATAATCTTCGGGGAAGGTCACGTTGACATCGAACTCGTCGCCTTTGTTGTGTCCGACGATCTGATCCTCAAATCCGGGAATGAAGTCGCCGGATCCGAGTTTCAGGCGGTGGTTCTCGCCTTTGCCGCCTTCGAAAGGCACGCCGTCCGTAAAGCCTTCATAGTCGATCACGACGGTGTCTTCGAGCTGAGCCGGTCTGTCTTCGACATCCAGTTCGCGGGCGTTGCGGTCCTGGACCATCTTGATCTCTCTGTCAACTTCTTCGTCCGTGACAGGCACCATGTGATCCGTTACTTCGAGACCCTTGTAGTCTGCGATATCGAGCTCGGGCTTGACTGGAACTTTGGCGGAGAACACGATGTCGCCTTCCATGGAAACCACGTCGAACTCAGCCTGTGCGATCGGTTTGATCCCGGCTTCCTCGACGGCTGCGCGATAGGCGTCCGGAAGGATCTTGTTCAAAGCTTCTTCATGGAACACGCCCTTGCCGTACATCTTCTCGATCAGGTTTCTGGGGGCATGGCCCTTTCTGTAACCGGGAACCGTGATGTTCTTGGCCTTCTGCTTGTATACTTCGGTCACGGCATCTTCAAAAACTTTCTGTTCAACGGAAAATTCGAGATTGATGGTGCTGTGTTCGCCTTTTTCATTTTTGATGAGTGTCATTTTTAACCTCCGATGAGACTCGTGTGATTCAAACTAGTATATTTTAGTTTATATTAAAGAGATTGTCAAGATGATTTTGTGTCCCGCACAGCCCGAAAGGACTCGAAACACGTCTTTTTCGGGGGAAATGTCGGGAAAACGGGGAAACATCAGCCCGGCTTTTCCAGAAGATAGGGCCGGAATTTCAGATAGTCCGAGGCGATGAAATAGAGCCGTATCCCCTGAACGAAGGTTTTGAGGGGGACCTGGTACCGGCCGTGGACGTGACCGAAATAGCAGCTTTTCACGCCGTACTCGACCAACAGATCCATGAATTCCTTGCAGACCACGTCGCCGAACGCGGGCGGGAAATGCAGGCAGCAGACGATCGGGAGTCCGTGGGCCTGCCGCAGTTTCCGGCCTGCCTCCAGACTCAGCCGGAGCCGGATCAGCTCCCGGTTGAAGACTTTGTCGAAATCGGCCCGGACGGTTTCGGGCTGTGCCGAAGACTCGAAAAACCAGCCTCTCGTCCCGCACAGGATGACGCCTGGATCTTCAAGGACCAGCGCGTCGTTCTGCAGGAATGAAAAAGTGTCGAACCCGTGATTTGCGCAGAATTCCTTCATCTTCTTGAGAGACGACCAATAGAAGTCGTGATTGCCTTTCAGAAGGATCTTACGGCCGGGCAGGGCATTGAGGAATTCGAAATCCGGAAGCGCCTCGTCCAGGGTCCCGGCCCAGGACAGATCGCCCGGCACGACGACCGTGTCGCCTTCACGGACGCAGGACAGCCATTCCTGTTTCAGCTTTTCCTGATAATCCTTCCAGGCGGCGCCGAAGGCGTCCATGGATTTATCCGGCTGGCTGAGACTCAGATGGAGATCCGCGATCACATAAGAGGCCATATCAGTCTCTTTGCACGAAACCGAGAACGGCTTCGGGCATCTTTGCAGGTTCGATCACGTCTTCGAACCGGATCTTGCGTTCCGCGATCCCTTTGAGCGGATAGGGGATCTCCTTGCCGCTCATCTCCACGAGCTGATCCAACGCATTCAGCGGATCCTCGAAAGAGAGGTCCGGACGGAGCGATTTGCACACGTCCTGCGCAAACTTATAGGGGCTTGCGGTCGAGTCTACGACCAGAGGCACTTCGCGTCCCGCGTTCTTGGCATATTCGTTTGCAGCATGGAGCGCGACGGACGTATGGGTGTCGGCAAGATAGCCGTAATCGTCAAAATAGCGGCGGATGGTCTGAGCCGTTTCCTCTTCGGTCGTGAAGAAACCTGTGAATTCCTTTTGGACAGCGTCCAGCATCTCCGCGTCGATCCGGTAGAGGCCGGTCTCGGACAAAGAACTCATGAACTGCCCGGTCTTTTTGCTGCCGCCGAGGAAATAGAGAAGTCTTTCCAGATTGGAGGAGATCAGGATATCCATGGACGGGGACATGGTCGTAAAGAACGTCCGGTTCCGGTCGTATTCGCCGGTACTCAGGAAATCGGTCAGGATATGGTTTTTGTTCGAAGCGCAGATCAGACGGCGGATCGGCAGCCCGGACTGCTTGGCCAGATAGGCTGCGAAAATATTGCCGAAATTACCGGTCGGGACGCACACGTCGAAGGGATCGCCGTAGCGGACGGCTCCCGCATTCAGAAGGTCGCAATAGGCAGACACGTAATAGGCGATCTGCGGAGCCAGACGACCCCAGTTGATCGAGTTCGCGCTGGACAGGATCAATCCCTGATCTCCGAGCTTTTTGGCAAAGGCTTTGTCCGAGAAGATCTTCTTGACGCCGGTCTGTGCGTCGTCGAAATTGCCCTTGATGGCACACACGGACACGTTGTCGCCGGTCTGGGTCATCATCTGGAGTTTCTGGACTCTGGACACGCCGTCACGGGGATAGAAGACCATGATCTTCACCTGCGGCACGTCCTTATAACCCTCGAGTGCCGCCTTGCCGGTGTCACCGGACGTCGCGACCAGGATCAGCGCGGTTTCATCTACGCCGTTTTTGCGCAGCGCGCGGGACAGAAGCCTGGGCATGATCTGAAGCGCCATATCCTTGAAAGCGGCCGTCGGACCGTGCCACAGTTCGAGCACGTAAACATTGTCGTGCACGCGCACGAGCGGGCAGGGGGAAGAACCGGGGAAGGAAGACGGCGCATAGGCTTTCAGGCAGTCTTCCAGAAGTTCTTCGTAGGTATAATCATCGAGATATTTCGACAAAACGAACGCAGCGCGTTCGCAATATGATTTTTGGCAAAGGGACAGGATGTCCGACTCGGAAAAAGCCGGGATCCCGTCCGGCACGTAGAGGCCTCCGTCCGGGGCCAGGCCGCGGATGATGGCTTGCGATGCGCTGATCTTTTCTTGCTGTAAAACATCTCTGGTACTGACAAATTTCATATTCCGAAAAAGGGCAAGAATGACCCTTACTCCTTGAAAAATCTAAATTATTGTCTCGTTTGAGACATATTATTTGGAATCATCCAGAAAACGGATGAATTTGGTGCGGTGGATCGGAGACGGACCGTACGCTCGCAGCGCGTCCATATGATCCTTGGTTCCGTATCCTTTGTTTTTGGCGATCCCGTATTGGGGATACATCTCGTCCATCTCCAGGCACAGCCGGTCCCTGGACACTTTGGCCAGGATCGAGGCGGCCGCGATGGACGAACTTGTCGCGTCTCCGTGTACGACCGAACGGACGGGCAGGGTGAAGCCCCGCTCGATATTGCCGTCGATCAGGGCGAAATCCGCTTTCACGGCGAGACCTTCGATCGCGCGGCGCATGGTGTGCAGTGTGGCTTCCAGGATATTGGTCTCGTTGATCTCCTCGACGGACCCGAAACAGATTGCGTAGGCCACGGCTTTTTCACATATGACGTCGAAGAGCTGCTCCCGCTTCTTTTCGGTCAGTTTCTTGGAGTCGTT
>CADBRS010000183.1 GCA_902797125.1 uncultured Ruminococcus sp. | reverse complement strand
GCAGGCGCCAACGTCTTTGTCGTAGGCTCCGCTCTCTGCGACACCAAGCACCCCAGAACCGTCATGACCGGACTCAAAGAAGGGATCAAAACGCACCCCTGCCAGATCTGATCGATCCGTCATCGACAAAAAAGGAGAACCATCCATATGGCAAACATCTTGATCTGCGACGACGATCGCGATATCGTCAACGCGCTGAAAATATACCTGAGCGATCCGGATTACACGCTCTTTGAAGCCTATAACGGTGCGGACGCACTGAATATCCTGAAGAGAGAAACCATCCATCTGGTCCTTCTGGACATCATGATGCCCGAAATGAACGGTCTTGCCGTGACAGCCAAGATCCGGGAAACCAGCAACATCCCCATCATCCTGATCTCAGCCAAGAGCGAAGATTCGGACGTGGTGCTGGGCCTCAACGTCGGGGCTGACGACTATATCACCAAACCTTTCAACCCGCTCGAAGTGTCCGCCCGTGTCCACTCCCAACTGCGCAGATATTTCAGACTGGGGACAGGCGTGCCCGAGCAGAGCCTTTTGGTGCTCGGTGCGATCGAACTGGATGACGACAAAAAAGAAGTCCGCGTCGACGGTGAACTCGTCAACTTGACTCCCAAGGAATATGATATTTTAAAACTGCTCATGTCCAACCCGGGCAAAGTTTATTCTCCCAAGCAGATCTTCGACGTGCTGTGGAAAGAAAAACCGATGGACGCTGACAAGAATCTGGTCGCCGTCCATATCCGTCATCTGCGGGAGAAAATCGAGATCAATCCTGCCGAACCCAGATACATCAAGGTCGTTTTCGGCAAAGGATACAAATTCGAAATCGGAGACACACATGTCTAGTTTCTTCAAGACCACCCAGGGCAAAGTCATCCTTTTCATGCTGACTGTGATCCTGCTTGGAGCCGTGATCCTGTCCACAACGGCACTTGTCACGATGGTCGTGACCGGGTTTTATTCCAATACGATCCACCGTGTCTACAAAGATCTGGCCAGTTCCTATACCATGGTCGACGGACGCGAGGCACTCCTTGAAAAGGTCGATCCCGATCATGTCAACCGCGTGACAGACTGGAACAACGACACGAATCTGGTTTTCGAGATCACAAAAGAATCCGGTCAGGTCGTGTTTCAGACGGAAGAACAGCCTGCCGAATGGGAATATACCTATCATTTCGGCGTCTGGTGGATCAACGACACAGTCGAATATATCGCCATCATGGAAGGCGGAGAAACCGTGGAAGAATCTATGGAAAAGCATTTCTATGCTCCCTCCACCAAGGAAGGCCACGGCGAATATTTTTACTTCAAAGCAGCCATCAAGGAGTCTCTGCTCGTCCAAGACGGCTATGCCACCCTGGACCGGATCGTCAATCTGGGGTATCGGAACCGTTACCTTGTCATCATCCTGACGCCTGTGCTCCTTTTGCTGGCGCTGGCCTCTCTGGTCGCGCTCATCGCACTGGCAGGCAGACGTAACGAGGACAGGGATGTCCATCCCGGGTTCTTCTACAAAACGCCTCTCGACCTGATCCTTTTGCTGATCATCGGGATCGGCCTTGTTTTCGGATTTGTAGGCAGCTACGTGAGTTACCACTCCTATTCGGGAGGTATCGTCGTTTTGGTCGTGTCCATTCTGGCCGGCGTGATCGCGCTGTCCGGGCTGTCCATGACCATCTCGGTACGGATCCAGCTGGGAACATTCTGGTCCAACAATCTGTCGGTATCGCTTTTCAAAGGCATCCGTGCGGGGTCTGGAAAGATCTTCCGCTCGATCCGTAAACTGCTGGATTCCAGAACGATCCTGAGCCGGGTCTTTTTGGCCATCTTCATGATCATTCTGATCAAAGCCGCTCTGTTGACCCTCTCGATCGTTTTCTCGATCCCGTGGCTTTTTGTTGTAGGCACGCTGGGGATCGATTTGATCATCGCCATATTCGTACTGGTCATCTCCCTTCATTTGCGCGAGATCGAAAAAGCAGGCGAAGCCTTGAGTTCAGGCCAACTGGACTACCAGATCCAGACCGATGCCATGCCGCAGATGCTGCGTCACCATTGCGATGACATGAACAATATCGGTTTGATTACGCAAAAGGCCGTCGACGATCAGGTCATGACCGAACGTTCGAAAACCGAATTGATCACGAACGTATCACATGACCTAAAGACGCCACTGACATCCGTCATCAATTATGCCACGCTGATTGGTAACCACCCGTCGACAGATCCCGAGATCAAAGAATATTCGGAAGTGCTTGTCAGACAATCAACCCGCCTGAAGCACCTGATCGACGACCTGGTCGACGTATCCAGAGCTCAGGCAGGCAACCTGGATGTCAATCTGGAATTAGTGGACGTCGGCGTGCTGATCGATCAGATGGTCGGAGAATTCGACGAAAAGTTGAAAAACGCCGATCTGACGCTCATCACCTCTTTGCCGAACGAGCCTGTCGAGATCATGCTGGACGGCAGAAGGATCTGGCGCGTGTTCGATAATTTGATGACAAACATTTGCAAGTATTCCCTGCCCGGGACCCGTGTCTTCCTGACCGTTGAAAGCCTTTCGGACCGTGTTCAGATCATATTCAAGAACACCTCCCGCGAGCCTTTGGATCTGTCCGGCGAAAAACTGATGGAGCGGTTCGTCCGTGCGGACAAAGCTCGCAACACGGAAGGATCCGGACTCGGGATCCCGATCGCCAAATCCATGACGGAGATCCAGGGCGGTATCTTCGCTTTGGAAGTTGATGGGGACCTGTTCAAGACCACCTTGACCTTTGCAAGACCCGAACCGTCCCCAGACGAGGCTGAATAGTTTTCTTTTCATCATACCGAAATCCCTTTGGGGAGCGGGGCAGTCCGCAGCATGGCGATGCCTCTCTCCCCTTTTTTGCGCCTTCTGTTGTGCACCGGTCGTACGGAAATCCTACCGTCAGGGCACATTAAGAAGAAATTAATATCTTTCAACGTTTATTATTCATCGCGCGCGCGATAAAATATGGATAGTTGGTTTTCTGCGGAAAACTCAATAGTTACTTCACAAAATAGACGGAGGCGCTGAGAATTGGATAAGATCAGAGTATTGTTTCCGTTCATGGAATCAGGATACGGACACATCATGCCTCTCCGCTCGATCGAACAGACATTTCGCAAAAAATACGGCGACCGGGTGGAAGTCGTTTCATCTCAGTTTTATACAGAATCCGGAGACCCCCATCTGATCCGTTTCGAAAAGATGATGGGCAGACAGGTCAAAATGTACAATACCATCCCCGCGCTCGGGCATTTTGCCACCGCCGCGGACGCGTTCTTCGGTGCCCGGCTTTCGACGCTCGGAGCGATGCGTTTGAGCGCTCCTTACGCCCACGGTCATGGCATCGCGCATATGGCTGAACTCAAGCCGGACGTCGTCGTCAGCACGCACTGGGCATCTAACTACTATGCTCAAAAGCAGAAAAAGAACAAACCCTTCACCATCATGTACTGTCCGGACGCTCAGCTCAACAATCTGTTTGAGTACCCCTGCGATTTGCTCCTGATGAGCATGCCTTACGGATACGAGAAGGCTTTGCGCAAGAAACAATATAATATTCAAAACTGCAAAATGGTTCCCTTCTGGATCCGGAACGAAGCTTTCGAAGTCGACACGGACAAAGCGGCGCTTCGGAAGAAACTCGGAATCCCGGAAAACAATTTTACAATCCTGCTGGCCGAGGGCGGTTACGGCATCGGCAAAATGGCCAAAATCACGGAACAGCTCGTTTCATTGCATCTGCCCTTGACAGTCATGCCGATCTGCGGGACGAACCAGAAACTGTTCGAACATTTCAAAACTTTGAAATGCGCACCGGAAGTCACGTTCCGCCCCTATGCTTTTGCAGATCATATTTTTGATTTGGAAGCCGCCTCAGACATCTTCTGCGGCAAGAGCGGCAACATGATCGCGGAGCTGACATTCTTCGGATGTCCTTCCATCGTCACGCACTGCGCCAACCACATCGAAGAAAATATCGCCGATCACTACATCAACACCGTCGGCTGCGCCGTCAAAGAGACGAACGTCAAAAAAATCATCCAGATGATCCTGTCCTGCGCAGAGGACCGCACAAAGTTGGAACCCTACAGAAAAGCGGCACTGGACTACCATGATCATTTCGGTTCGGACAAGGGCGCCGACGTGATCTGGGAAGCCATATGCCAGCGCTTCCCTGAGTTGGCTCAGCATTAATTCAGTAAATTCACCAAACCGATTCCGGCACAGTTGCCGGTTTCCAGAGAAAGATTCCTTATGAGTTATTTACAAGTCGTCAACCTGATATTTGGCATCCTCTTTTCGCTGTTGGGGCTGATCATGCTCCATTTTGTGGTATTCGGGATCGTGGGTATCTTTGCTGCCAAAAAATATCCGAAAACAGACAAGATCAATAAATTCGGGCTCATCATACCGGCCCGGAATGAAGAATCCGTCGTTTCCGGATTGATCGAAAGCATCCAGAAAAACAATTATCCGCAGGACCAGCTGCAGATCTTTGTCATCGCGCATAACTGCACGGACAAGACCGCAGAGATCGCACGGAGTCTGGGCGCTACAGTCTACGAATACAACAATCCCAAAGAGAATACGATGGGATATGCCTTCAAATATCTCTTCTCCTGCATCGAAAAGGATTACGGAACGCAGAATTACGACGGCTTCTTCCTCTTCAACGCAGACAACATCCTCGACGTCAATTACATTTCCAAAATGAATGACGCTTTTGAATATTATCACCGTGATTCCGTCATCACTTCTTTCCGCAATTCCAAGAATTTCGGTTCGAACCTGATCTCGGGTCTCTACGGATTGTATTTCACGATAGGCTGCCGGCTGGAAAGCCGCGGACGCACGCTTTTAGGCTGCTCCACACGTGTTCAGGGGACAGGCTATCTGATCAATTCCAACGTCGTAAAAGACGGATGGCCGTATGTTTCTTTGACAGAGGACTGGGAATTCACAGCCGATCAGATCCTGTTCAACAACAATATCCGCTACTGTGACGAAGCAATTTTCTACGATGAACAGCCTACTAGCATCAGGATCATGTGGAGACAGAGAGTGCGCTGGTCCCGTGGACACCTTCTGGTCTTTTATGCCAGATTCAAGGAGCTGTTCGCACATCTATTCAAAAAAGAAACGAAGCACCGCATGTCGCTCTATGACATCACGGCCTACATCATGCCGTCCACGCTCTTTGCGCTGGTTCTGCAGATCCTTCAGTTCATCTTCTTGATGCTCGCTCCTGTGTTCGATTCGTCTGTAACGCTGGAACAGGTCATGCTGGGAACGAATCAGAATCTTCTGTTTGCTGACGGATACCTGTTTACAACGCTACGTTCTACCCTTCTATCCACAGTGGGCATGATACTTCTCGCCGGTTTGATCTTCTTCGTGGAACGCAAGCGGATCAAAGGCGTCAGCCTGATCAAGAAGATCCTCGTGAGCCTGTTGTGGCCGGTATTCCTGATGCTCCAGTTCCCGATGGACGTTCAGTCTTTCTTCTCCAGACATCTGGGATGGAAACCGATCCCGCACAAGGATACGACCAAATTCGAGCATGTCAATCAAATTCAACCGGATTGTCCGGATTGCCCGGATTGCCAGGCAGTCTGAATTTCATCTCAACCGAAAAACGGAGGTCTCCCCATGATGAGCGACCTCCGCTTTTTTGATTATCCGTTATTTAACGAATGTTACGATACATCGGTCCGTAAGTCTGGCAGGCTCTGTAGTCCTGGCCTTCGAAATCCATACCGAACGCGTTCCATGCGGCGGGACGGAAGATATCTGCCGTATCCACATTGTGCATGCAGACGGGGATCCTCAGCATCGAACACATGGTGATCAGATCGGCGCCGATGTGACCGTAGGAGATCGCACCGTGATTGGCGCCCCAATGATTCATCACGTCATATGCAGACTCGAAGGGAGACTTAGCCGTCACACGGGGGGTGAACCACGTGCAGGGCCATGTGTAGTCCGTACGCTTCCAAAGGATATCGTTCACTTCTTCGGGCAAATGAACTGTCCAGCCCTCCACGACCTGGAGGACAGGGCCCAGCCCCTTGATCAGATTGAGACGGATCATCGTAGCCGGCATTTCTGCGCGCGTCACGAAACGGGAGGAATATCCGCCACCCCGGAAATAGCCCATGTCGGCTTCCGGCCATGTCGTTGCGGCCATCATTTTGTCGATATCCTGATCCGTGACTTCCCACCACTGTTTCATGACGGGTTTTCCGTCCGCATCTTTGACTTCACCGCATGCGTCGACGCAGCAGGCGCCTGAATTGATCAGATGGATAAAGCCGTCCGCATCCTTGGCATGACCTTCCAGATCATAGCCCGTGACTCTCTTGACCGATTTTGCGTTCCAGCAAGTCCGGACGTCCGCAAACATCTGGGCACGGCCTGTCAGCAGTTTCATGAAGAGCATGGATGTGCCGTTCAGCGTATCGTTCTCCGTGGCCAGGATATAGGGCTCACGGGCTCCGTTCCAGTCGAAGGAGGAATTGAGAATGCTTTCCGGGAAATCGCAGTTGGGATAGAAATCCGTCCATTGACGCTGACCCTGGAATCCGCCGACGATGGCATTATGCCCGACGGCTTCCTCTTCTCTGCCTTCAGGCAGGTTGGGATTGCCGTTGAAGAGATCCTTGATGATGCAGCACATCTTGGCCGTAAAGGCCCAATCCTCTTCTTTCTGTTTTGCGCTCTTCTGGAACTCGACAGGATTCTTGTCGAAATCCGGGCGGCATTTGGCTTTGACCCAGGCCAATGCTTTTTCATATTCTTTTTTGTCGTAGATCTCTTCAGTCATGCGACGGATGATTTCGACCTCGTCGACCGATTCCACACGCATCCCGAGATATTCTTCGAAGAATTCCGGAGAAATGATCGAGCCTCCGATACCCATCGTGACAGAGCCGATCTGAAGGTAGGATTTGCCGCGCATCGTCGCAACGGCGACTGCAGCACGGGCAAAGCGAAGGATCTTTTCGGCCACGTCATCCGGGATCTCCGTATCATCGGCGTCTTTGACGTCGTGACCGTAAATGCCGAATGCGGGAAGACCCTTCTGCGCGTGCGTAGCCAGCACGGAAGCCAGATAAACGGCACCCGGTCTCTCGGTTCCGTTGAAGCCCCATACCGCTTTGATGGTCATGGGATCCATGTCCATGGTCTCAGCTCCGTAGCACCAGCAAGGCGTCACGGTCAGCGTGATGTCGACGCCGGCCTTTTTGAACTTTTCAGCGCAGGCAGCGGCTTCCGGAACACGGCCTATCGTCGTGTCGGCAATGATGACTTTGACTTTTTCTCCGTTGGAATAACGGACGTTTTGCTCGATCAGGGCAGCGGCCGAACGGGCCATGGCCATGGTCTGGTCTTCGAGTGATTCACGAACTTTGATCTTGCCCCGTCTGCCGTCTATGGTCGGACGAATGCCGATGACGGGATAACCGCCTATCAATCTTGAAACTGCCATAATTCACCTTTCCTTTTGTCGTTACAGAAGCGGGATCCCGGCCTTTTCACAGGCCTGAAGGGTTTCCTGATCCCAAATACTGGACTGCACTTCGCCGATATGAGCCCGGCCCATCAGCAGCATACACAGTCTGGACTGTCCGATGCCTCCTCCGATGGTCAGAGGCAACTGGCCTGCGAGCAGCATCTGATGGAAAGGCAGTTTGCGCCTCTCCTCGCATCCCGCAAGCGTCAATTGTCTGTCCAGAGACTTTTCATCGACCCGGATGCCCATGGACGAGATCTCGAAGGCTCTCTGCAGAACCTCGTTATAGAACAGGATATCCCCGTTCAGATCCCAGTCATCATAGTCCGGAGCGCGTCCGTCATGAGGTTTGCCGCTCTTGAGTTTGCCTCCGATCTGCGTGATCAGAACGGTCTTGTGTTCTTTCAAAAATGCGTCTTCCCTCTCATGAGGCGTCAGATCCGGATACAGATCTTCCAGTTCCTGAGAAGAGATGACCGTGAGCTGACGGCACAATTTGGCCGAGACAGCTGGGAAATGATTAGTTAGCTGTTCCGCGGTATCGCAGATCGTTTGCACGATCGTATCCGCAGTCCGGGCCAGATAATCAAGCGTCCGGTCTTCGCGCGTGATCACTTTTTCCCAGTCCCACTGGTCCACGTAGATCGAGTGGATATTGTCGAGCTCTTCATCCCTGCGGATCGCATTCATGTCCGTATACAGCCCGTTCCCGACATAGAAACGGTACTTCTTGAGCGCCATCCGCTTCCATTTGGCCAGGGAATGGACCACTTGCGCTTCTGCGCCCACGGCAGGCACGTCAAAGGAGACGGGCCGCTCGTATCCGTTCAGGTTGTCATTGAGTCCGGAGGCTTCCGTCACAAACAAAGGTGCGGAAACGCGTTTGAGGCTCAAAGCCGTTGCCAAATTGTCCTGAAAGGTCCTTTTGATGAACGAGATCGCCTTCTGCGTGTCATATACGTCAAGAGAAGGTTTGTAGTGCTCAGGAATGACGATCTTATTCATTGGTTGCGTTCTCCTTCTTTTCCTCGGCCGTTTGAACGGTCTCCGTGATGTTCTGAACTCGGATAACCTTAGCCGGGCACTTGGAGGCGCACACGCCGCACCTCGTGCACAAAGACTGATCGATATGAGCGATATTGTTCGTCAGCGTGATCGCGCCCGAAGGACACATCTTCTGACAGATGCCGCATCCGATGCAGCCTGCCTGACACATCTCGCGGACGGCTTTGCCCTTTTCCTGAGATTTGCATGCCACGACGTATTTGGCTGTGACAGGGATCAACTCGATGATATCGTTGGGGCATACTCTCAGGCACGCACCGCATCCGACACACCGTTTCTGATCGACCTGAGCCCGGCCGTTGACAACGGTCATGGCGCCTGTCGGACAGGTTCTGACACAGGAACCCAGTCCCGTGCAGGCATAGGCACAGGATTTGCTCCCGCGCCCGGGAACCAGCGCCACGCGATGGCACTCGTTCAAGCCGTAATAATCATAGACGAATTTGGTTTTGTCGCAGGTGCCTGAGCATCTGACGACAGCTACCTTCCGCTCGCTGGCGGACAGGTCTTCTTTTCCGAGAATCTCGCAGATGGCTGCTCTTTCCTCTTTGTCGCACTGCATGCATCCGCCGGGTTCAGCGTCGCCTTTGACGATGGCGGCAGCCATGCCGTCGCATCCGCTGTATCCGCATCCGCCGCAGTTCGAGCCGGGCAGATGTTCCCTGACCCGACTGACACGGTCATCTGTTTTCGTGTAAAGCAGTTTGCCTGCAATGCCGAGCAGGAGGCCGATCACGATACCTGTACCGGCCACGATGCCGATCGCTATCCAAATCCAGGTTCCATAAGGGCCTCCTTATCTCAACGAGCTGAAGCCCATGAAAGCGATGGCCATCAGGCCTGCCGTCATCAGGGCGAGCGGAAGACCGCGGAAAGCGCGGGGCACGTCGTTGCCTTCGATTTTTTCACGGATACCGGCCATAATGATGATCGCGACACCGAAACCGATTGCAGTTCCGGTACCGGCCAGCGTGCTCATGCCGATGTTCAATCCATCCTGAACATTCTTGAGGGCTGCGCCGAGGACGGCACAGTTCGTCGTGATCAGGGGCAGATACACGCCCAATGACTGGTGTAATGCAGGAATAAACTTTTTCAGGACCATTTCCACGAACTGGACCAGAGCCGCGATAATCAGGATGAAAACGATCGTTCTCAGATAACCCAGATCAAACGGTTTGAGCAAAAGCTCATAGATCACGGCAGACACGAAGGACGAAAGAGCCATGACAAAAACGACGGCTCCGCTCATACCGAGCGCTGTCTTGATCTTTCCGGAAACGCCCAGGAAAGGACACAGGCCGAGGAACTGGCTCAAAACGACGTTGTCGATCAGGACGGTCGTCACGATGGTCAAAAGAATGATCTTCATGATTTCGCCTCCTTCTCTGTTGCCTTGGGAGCCGAGGCGCTGGTCTCGTCCTCACGGAGCCTACGGTGATTCTCGGCACACAGCGTGCCTGAGCAATACCGGCAGTTGCCTCCGCAGGAGATCTCATTGATGGCATTCTCACGGACGTGAGGTCTGACGATCACATTGCGGACCGCCGCAATGATGGCAAGGACGAAGAAAGCGCCCGGTGCCATGACAAAGATGGAGACAGGTGTGAACCAGTCGCCAAGAACTGTAAAGCCGAACAATGTGCCTGAACCGATGAATTCACGGACCAGACCGATGATGGTCAATGAGGCCGTGAAGCCCAGTCCCATCCCGAGTCCGTCGAAAACGGACGAGAGAACGGGATTCTTGGAAGCATATGCTTCGGCACGTCCTAAAATGATGCAGTTGACGACGATCAAAGGCAGATAGATGCCCAGCGCGTCATAAAGATCTGTCAGGAATGCGTGCATCAAAAATTCGACGACCGTTACGAGCGTTGCAACGATCACGATATAGGCAGGCATTCTGACTCCGTCCGGGATCAGTTTCCGGAGAGCGGAAATGATCAGATTCGAGAAGATCAGGACCGCCGCCGTGGAAAGACCCATCGCGATCGCGTTGACAGCAGAGGTCGTGACGGCCAGCGTCGCACACATACCCAGCATCAGCACAAACGTCGGATTTTCTCTCCAGACCCCGTTATAGATCCTCTCCAGAGGTGAACCTTTTTTCAATTTCATTGACCGTCACCTCCTTCGTACATGTCAAGCACAGCAGCGACAGCCGACGTAACGGCACGGGTCGTGATGGTGGCTCCGCTGATCGCATCGATCTCGTTGCCCTCAGCACCTGTCTTGCTGTAGGTCAGGCCGGCCTTTTTGCCGGCATATTGTTCCTGAAATTCAGGTTTGAGACAGTTGGCACCGAGTCCGGGGGACTCATTGGATGCCGAGAGGATCTTGAGTCCGGAAACAGTTCCGTCCGCTTTGATCCCGATGACCATGGCAATATCGCCGCCGTAACCGGCAGATGTCGTGACTTTGACGGCCACCCCGAGCTCTTCTCCGTTCGTGCCTTTCGCACGTTTGACACTGCCGACCGTCAGACTGTCCGTATCGTGGAACGGTCCCTCGGCGTCCTGAAATTCAGCAGCTTCGGGGAAAACGGCCAGAAAAGCTTCTTTTTCAGCTTGTTCTTCGGCCTGCTTGATCGGATTCTTCGTGATCGCATAGGTCGCAGCAAGAAGCGAACCGGCGACTAATGTAATGACGAGGAGCACGATGGTGTTCTTTACGATCTGTTTCATGCCTGCCCCTCCTTCCGGATCTTCTTCTCTTTTTCCCGTCCGAAGGGACGCGGGATCGTGACGCGGTCGATCAGAGGAACGACGCAGTTGCCGATGATGATCGCATAAGAAACGCCCTCACTGGATGAACCGAGGATACGGAAAAGCGAAGTCAGAAGACCCAGGACCAGTCCGTAGATCAGCTGACCCGTTCTGCTGAGCGGACTCGTCACGTAGTCGTTGGCCATGAAACATGCGCCAAGCAGCAAACCGCCGCCGCACATCTGGACGATCACGAACGTCAGATTGAGATCTGCCGCATGCCCCGTGATCAGTTGAAGCAGAACAACGAATACAACTGTCGACCCGATGTAGACACAAGGGATCAGAGGCGTGATCACGCGTCTGACCAGCAAATAGACAAAACCGATCAGAACGCAGATCGCAGATGCTTCGCCGATACAGCCGTTGTGCAGATCCAGAAGCATTTCCCGGATGTTGACCGTCCCGCCGTCCCGAAGCACAGCCAGAGGCGTTGCCGTCGTGACGGGATCAGCACCGAACAACGTGTGGATCGTTTCCGGGAAGCGGGTCATGAGACCTGCGAACGAGATCAGAAGGAAACACCGTGCCGCCAAGGCAGGGTTCATAAAATTCTGACCGAGACCGCCGAAGATCATTTTGACGATCAGGATAGCAAACACACCGCCGAGCGCGGGCATCCAGAAAGGAATCGTGGAAGGCAGGTTGCATCCGAGGATCAAGCCGGTCACCACCGCGCTGAAGTCGCCTATGGTCAGCGGTTTTTTCGTGATCAGTTCAAAAACGGCTTCCGTTGCCACGCACGAAAGAACAGAGATCAGAAGGATCACGGCCGCTCTCCATCCGAATGCGATGATACCTGCGATGCACGCAGGAGTGATCGCGATACAGACGTCCAGCATGATGCGCCGGGTCGAGATCGGCTTGCGTATATGCGGGGATATGGAGACGTTGACGTTCTCAATTGCTTTGACAGCCATCAGTTCTTGCCTCCCTTCTCCGCCGCAGCGGCTTTTCTGGCTCTCTGGAGCGCACCCGTCTCTCTGCGTCCGTATCGCATGGACTGGACCAGAGGACGTTTGGCGGGACACACAAATGCGCAGCAACCGCATTCGATGCACTCCATACCGCCGCATTTTTCGAATTCTTCAAATTTGTTGCGGTCTGAAAGCAGGGCCAGATGCTGAGGGATCAGCCCTTCCGGGCACGCTCTCATGCAGGCTCCGCACCGGATGCAGGGAGACATGTCTTTTTGCGCAACCGGATCTTTTTCAAACGCCAGGATCGATGCAGACGTCTTGACGACCGGAATATCCAAGGTAAACATGGAGATGCCCATCATAGGCCCGCCCGAGATGACTTTTCCGGGGGTCCCTTTGAATCCGCCGCTCTCTTCAAGAACGTGGCGGTAGGAATCGCCAATGTAGGCCCGGACGTTGGACGGCTGATTGACGCCGTCTCCTGTGATCGTCATGACCTTTCGGGTCAGCGGACGCCCGTCCTCCAAAGCTTCTGTAGCCGCAATGACGGATGCCACGTTGACAACCACGCAACCGACCTGTGCAGGCAGCATGGAGACGTTCAGTTTCCGTCCGGTCAGGGCATAGATGAGCATTCGCTCGCCGCCCTGGGGATATTTGGCCAGCAGAGGACAAACTTCAATTCCCTCTCCGACCATGCCCGACAATTTTTCGATGCAGTCCGGCTTGTTGTTCTCGATGCCAATCAGAGCCTTGGCTTTCGGGAACAGACGGAGCAGATACGAAACGCCGCGCATGAGCTTGTCGGATTCTTCGAGCATCAGTCGGTAGTCCGACGTCAGGTAGGGTTCGCATTCCGATCCGTTGACGATCAGATAATCGATCGTCGTCGGGTCTTTGACGCCCAGTTTGACGTGCATCGGAAAACCGGCTCCGCCCAGACCGACGATGCCCGCATCGCGGATGGCCGCGAGAATCGAGGCCGAATCCATCGAGCTGACGTCTCTCCCCTCGACTCCGGAAGGCAGGACTTCATAGGCGTTGTCGTTTTTGATCGTAATGCAGGTCTCCGGCTCTCCCTTCAGCGTCATGGCAGGACCGATCGATACGACTTCTCCCGACACGGAAGAATGGATCGGGCAGGAAACGAAAGAGCCCGGTTCGGCGATTTTCGTTCCGATCAGCACATGATCACCGATGTTCACGCAGGGCACGGCAGGTGCGCCGATGTGCTGCGACATAGGATAGATGAGTGTCTCTCCGGGCAATATGTCCCGGATCGGCTCATCCCGGGAAAGTTCCTTCCCGTCGTGCGGATGGATACCGCGCTTGAATGTATGGAGCATGCTTGACTGTCTCCTTCTTTGGCTAAAAATGTTTTTCTGTTATGAACTGTTTCAGGGAGCCATGACCTGGACCTTGATGTCCAGGACCTCTCCGTCTCTGTAGACGGTCAGCGGAACCTCGTCTCCCGGGTTGTAGTAACTCAAAATGTATTTGACCATTTCCACGCGCGTCACCTCTATGCCCGCTACGGTCATCACGATATCATAAGGCTGAAGTTTCCCGTCCGCACCGGATCCCGGCGCGACTGTCAGGATCATGATGCCCGTGGCACCCGCCACGAACGTGTCTTCCAAATCGACCGGTATCTTCTCAGGCTCGGCGCTCGTTTCGGTTTCGGTCGCTCCCGCCACTTTCTCGTAATAGTAAACGATATCGTCCCCTTCTCCTTCAGAGAAAACGTCGTATACGATGCCTTGATCCATATCGGCATAGTAGCGGGAATCCTTTTCCAGCCCCCCGACGCGGGCCGTAACGCCCAGCACAGGTGTGGGTTTTTCGGTCTCCGTCTCGCCGGAATCTTCGATATTGCCTTCGGCAATGATCCGCTCAGCCATGGTCAACAGGTATGAAGACGGGATCGCAAAGTTCATATCGTCATAAGGAGTCGATCCCGAACCGGTCACTTTCATTGTCACCATGCCGATGACTTCACCGGCGGCATTGATGAGCGGACCGCCTGAATTGCCCGAGTTAGCCGTTGCATCGAACTGAACCATCTTCATCAGTTTGGATGACGTACGGTCTGACGAATAAAGCCGGACTTCCCGGGAAGGATGGGAAACGATGCCGCGGGTGACCGTCCAACCGTAGTTGAGTCCCCCGCCTCCGCCGATAACGACGATGCTCTCGCCCTGGACCACGTCTTCGGACTTGCCCATGGTCAGAGCCGGATAAGAAAATCCGTCGACCTTGAGCACGGCGATATCGTCACTTTTGCTGTAACCGACGATCTGGGCCGTTTTCGTTTGCCCGGAGTAGAGATAAACATTGACGGATAATGCATTCTCGACCACGTGATAGTTGGTCAGGATATATCCGCCGGACTTGAAGAAGAAGCCCGTGCCGTATGCATATCCCGTCGACTGGGTCGCCTGCACTTCCACGATCCCCGGATTACACATTCGGGCGATCTTGATTGCATCGATCTGTCCGCCGCTCACGACGCCAGGCGCATTCGGGTTGACATATGAGCCCCCGAAACGCGTCACCATCAGCGTCACGACCAGCAATGTCAGCAACACCAGAAAAACGCTTGTTGCGACAATGATAAAAATCTTAAGCCCCGTATTTTTTTGCTTGATCTTCGCGTCATGCTCCGCTTGTTCCTCGTAGGTCCAGCGGTAAGCTAACGGTTTTTCTTCACTTTCAGGGGCAGTTTCCTCCTGTGGAGGGATTTCTTCAGCAATAGCATTGTCCGCTTCTGCGTCCGTCTGTTCCTGGTTAGGCTGTTCTTCTCCGGTCTCTTCCGCGGGGATCTGCGCCGGATCCTCGGATTCGGGCGTGATCGGTTCGCTTGGATCCGGTTCCTGAACTGTCTCGCCCTGTTCGGGCTCTTTTCCAGGCTCGACCGGATCTATTGGGTTGATTACATCTTTTTCTTCTGGCATTTTTGACCCTTCAAAAAATAGTTGTAGATTATGATTTATTGGTTTATGGCCGGTCCCGACCCGAATCCGTCGGGGGAGATCGGCAATGTAAACGTAAACTCGCAGGATACCGAGGGGACGCTGTCCACCCAGATCGATCCACCCTGAGCGGTCACGATCGCTTTGGAGATATGCATCCCGAGTCCGACGCCGCTCTTATCCAGTCCGCGGCTCTTGTCCGCTTTGTAGAAACGTTCGAAGATATGGGGCTGATCTTCAGGCGCGATCCCTTCACCCTCGTTGAATACGGAAACCAGGATCTGACCGAACACCCCGGGATGGATTTCCTCATCCTTTTCATCGGCTGTCCGGATCCGGATCCGGATCTTGCCCTGCTCTTTCGAGAACTTCATAGCATTTTCGCATATGTTGTAGAAAACTTCGTAGACCGAATCGGGATCGCCGTAGACCGTTATGGGGTCTGCTTCAGTCTCGAAATCGATATCCAGGCCTTTGGTCTCGATCGTTTGGTCGAATGAGATCAGAACCTGCCGCCCCATCTCACAGATGTCGAAATCGGCAGGCACGAAGTGTCTTTCCCCGGCTTCGAGCCGGGCCAGTTCCAGCATTCTGGTGACCAGTCTGGACAGCCGGTTGACTTCGGACGCGATGATCGACAGGTACTTGTCGTATTCTTCCGGCTTGATGGCGCCGCACCGCATGTTTTCAACATATCCCCCGATCACGGTGATCGGAGTCCGGATTTCATGAGAGACATTGGAAACGAAGAAGCTGTTGGCTTTTTCCATGGCACTGAGCGAAGCCGCCATTTTGTTGAAAGCAGCGGACAGCTGGGCCACTTCGTCTTTTCCGCGCACCGGGACGCGAACTGAAAAATCACCCTTTTCCAGCGCACGGGACGCCTCTTCCAGTTTGCTGATCGATTCGGTCACGTGGCGCGTCACGAAGAACAAAGCGATGATCATGGATGCAAGGATCGCCACCATGACGATCATCATCTCGATGCCGAGATACTGGGTCAGCCGGCCGAAAAAGCTGGCCGTTCCCAAAGTCATGATATAGCCGCACACCTGACCGTCCGGACCGATGACTTGTTCCGTAGCCATGGCCAGTTGTCCACGCTCCGGGTCTGTTCTCACAAGCGATACGTCTGTGACCGTCACCTCGGTTTTCAGTGCATTGAGAAGACCTTCTTCGACCGTCTCGCCCTGCACATAGAGCGTTTCGCCGTCTTCGGCCCTGAAGGCCAGCAGGATTTCTCCGGCATCCGAGAGGATATAGGCCTCCTCCGACGAGACTTTCCGCAGCGTGATATCCATCAGGTTACGAAACATTATTTCTCTTTCCCGCACCTGTTCCGAAAGCGAGAAAGAATCAGGCTCAATGGCGGAGAGACTGTAGTTGACGATCTGGGCGTACGAGTCGGTCGTATTCTGGATCTGTTCCTGTCTGGATGCCTGGGAATAGCTTCTGAAAACCAGTAAAAGGACCATGGTCATGAGCAAAAAGCATCCGGCGATGACGCCGAGCATGACGCCCATGTATTTCGAATAAATGGTTTTGAACATGACTTTAGGTCATCACTTCAAACTTGTAGCCTACGCCCCAGACCGTCTTCAGATCCCATTGATCCGAAACGCCTTTCAGCTTTTCACGAAGCCTTTTGACGTGAACGTCCACCGTTCGGGAATCTCCCAAGTATTCCAGACCCCAGACTTTGTCCAGAAGCTGGTCACGGTTGAAGACATGGTTGTAGTTGACTGCCAGATAGTAGAGCAGTTCGAGTTCCTTGGGAGGCAGTTCGATAGGCTTGCCTTTGATTTTGACCTCGTATTTCTGTAAACTGATCTCCAGATTGTCAAAGCGGACCACCTGTTTGTCGTCCGACAGCATCTGGACGTTTGTCCGGCGCAGTACGGCTTTGACACGTGCGGACAGTTCCTTCATATCGAAAGGTTTGACGACGAAATCATCCGCGCCAAGTTCAAGCCCCAGGACTTTGTCGAAAACTTCGCCTTTCGCAGTCAGCATGATGATGGGCGTTGAGGAAATCTCACGGATCTCCCGGCACACATGCCAGCCGTCTTTTTTCGGCAGCATGATATCCAACAGCACGATGTCGGGTTCATAGTTTTTGAACATGTTGACGCCTTCGGCTCCGTCAAACGCCGTTGCCACGTCATACCCTTCGTTGGAAAAGTAGATCTTCAGCATGTAGCAGATGTTGGAATCATCGTCAATGATCAGTATCTTTTTGTCCAGCATAAGCCGTCCTTTCCGGATCACGGATCCGTTCGGTATGGTTGTTCTGTCGTCCCTAGATGCTATACAGAGTATATTTTAACATTATGTTATTGTTCAGTCAATATTTCGCAATCTATTCTTGTATGGGAATACGCAAAAAAGAGGATCATCCGACCCTCTCTTTTGGCATGTTTGCAATAGAATTTTTTCTATCTCCAGCGATCAGTCCCCGATCTCCCTGGATGCAAAAGCCTCTTTGATAGCGGCCTGATCCCCGAATCCGTCCTTGAACTGAGACTTGTCATAGGCATAATAGGCCCACTTGATAATATTGCCCTCACTGTCATAGATTCGCGCGACCCGCTCTCCGGGCAGGGCAAAATAGCCGTCCTCATCTACGGTCCTGACCTGATCGATGATCGTGAGGATGAATTCTTCCCTGTAAGCGTCGCTCTGGTTGGCAAACCAGGTGATCTCGTCATAGCCCCAGACATAGATGGTGTCCGGCGTTCTGGACCCAATTGATTGCGAATCTCCGAAATTGTCCAGTTCGACCAGATACGGAAGATGCTCGCAGGTCCAGCCGCTGTGCGTCAATCCGCCCATACTAATGCCGTAAATGGAATCAACGTGCCCGACACGGACATAGGCGACTTCGTTCCCCTCTGCGTCTTTCTCGCCAGAATAGAGTCTGGAAGGCCACATATGAAAATCGAACATGAGATATCCGTCCGCGTCAATGATCCCCTTGACATGCGCATTCAGAAAAACAAAATGGCGTCTGGCGTGTGTAGATGCATAGTCGCGGATCATACCGGTCAGCTCGGTGTAGTGTTTCCACTTCTTATCGTTGCGTCCCATGAGGTAGACCTGGCCCATATGGAGTGCCTCATATCCCGTGTCGATATATTTACATGCCCTGTAGTAGAAGAACATCTTGGTCTCGAGGCGGGTCATATCTGGAACGGATGAATCGGTTCCCCACTGATCTTTGTACTGACCGTTTTCGAATACCATTTTGTCATAATCGAAGTTTCGCTCCTCTACGGGCTGATCGAACGCTTCGAAGACCCAGGCCGGGATGGGGATCGACCCGACGCCCTTCTTGTTCACGCATTCGAAGAGACAGGCCTCGAAAACCACGTCGCTGTCCGAGCGGTGAACGGCGTTGATAAAGGTCTTCTGTCCGCCGTACGTTTCATAATCCGAGGCAGACGGAGACCAGCAGGTAGCCGCGCGGCAGATGTATTTGGCACCGACGTCCAGAATGAAATTCTTGATATAGCTTTTTTTGGTATCCAGCGTCGTGGATATCGTGACGGCTCTGGAGAGGTAGGCTCTGAGCGTTGCCTCGCTCACGGAACCGTCAAAATCAAATATGTTCTTTGGCATTTCGTCTGTTTCCGTTTCGGAATCATTTTCCGATTCTGTTTCGCTGACCGATTCTTCCGGCTCGTCTTCGGTGTTCTTTTCCGTAGATTGTTCCACAGCCTGTCCGCAGGACCCCAGCAGCAGCGTCAGCAAAAGCAAAACCGTTCCGAAGACCTTCAACCATTGTTTTCTCATTTTT
>CADBRS010000182.1 GCA_902797125.1 uncultured Ruminococcus sp. | reverse complement strand
TACGTGGTCTGCAATCCCCCGTATTTAAAAGCAGACGCAGGCAAGCTGAACAACAACCCCTTTAAAGTGACGGCTCGTCATGAAACGTCCGGTGGCATCTCGGATTTTTGTAAAGCAGCCGCCGCACTGGTCAAAAGCGGCGGCTTGGTCTACTTTGTTTACAGACCCGAGCGATTGACCGCACTGATGAGCGCGATGAAAGATTTCAGGCTTGAACCGAAAAGGATGCTGTTCGTTCAGAGCGATATCGAATCGATGCCTTCGCTGGTTCTGGTGGAAGCTCAATCCGGAGCTGCAGAGGGGTTGCGGATATTACCGGCGCTAATCACATTTCAGGATGCTGAACACCGCATCTATACGGCAAGATATCAGGCCGTTTACGATCATTGCAGGATCGCCGATCCCGAACTAAGAAGAGAACAATAAGGGTCATCGCTCAAGCAAAAAACTGCTCGAAAACCGAGCAGTTTTTTGTATTATTTACGTTTTTTTCCGAATCGGTTTCTCCGCCGGTTGAATGCGGCGGGTCTGACGACTCCGTCCAGTTCATCTCCGGGCATATTCGAGGGGACAGAGGCCTGATCTTCCGGACTGTTCTTTATTTCTCCTGAACCGTTTCTCTGCGGTCTGTCCGGGCGGCGTCGAGATTGTCGTCTGGACGATTTTGGAGGAAAAGAAACTTTGACATTCGACAGAGGGTCGTCATCCTGTGAGCCTGTTCTTTCCGGTCTTCTTTCTGAAGAATGCCGGCTTGCAGGATCGGCATCGCTGTTTGTGGCAGTACTGCCGGTCTGTTTTTCGCCACTACTGCCGTTTTTGCCGGTCTGCTCGGCGTCTTTTCCGGATGTTTCGTTCTGCGCCTCTTCCGCGGGAGTTCCCTTAGGAAGAGCGTCTTTAGCCAGAACCGTCACATCGTTTCTGGAGAACATTTTTTGTACGGTCTCACCCTTATCGTTCTTGATCGTGACCCGAACAGTCCCGGCCAGGGGATATGTTGCCGAAATGACGCCGATACCGTCAGCAGTCTGGACAACAGAATCCACAGGCGGTGTTTTTGCAATTTCCTGCTCATAGGTCTCATGTTCATAATGCAGACAGCAGAGAAGTCTTCCGCAGCACCCGGAAATCTTACCGGAATTCAGAGACAGATTCTGCTCTTTTGCCATCTTGATTGACACTTGAGCAAAGTCGGTCAGAAAGCCGGAACAGCACAGCTGTCTTCCGCAAGCTCCCAATCCGCCCAACAAACGGGCCTCATCTCTGATTCCGATCTGCCTCAGTTCAATTCGGGTGTGGAATATGGACGCCAGATCTTTGACCAGTTCGCGAAAATCGACCCGTCCCTCTGAACTGAAGTAAAAGAGCAATTTTGCGTTGTCAAAAGTATATTGGGCATCGATCAGTTTCATGCTGAGACCGTGTTTGAGAATCTCAGCCTTGCAGGTTGTGAACGCCTGCTCTTCGAGTTCAAGATTGGCGTGATGCTGAGCCGAGTCTGAATCCGTTGCAATGCGGACAATGCTGCGCAAAGGCTGTGGGATTTCGCTGTTTTTGATATACCTTTTGCCGAAAGAAACAGTGCCGTATTCAAGACCGCGCGCTGTTTCAACGATGACTGCAGTGCCGACACCGATGGTGAGATTGCCTGCTGCAAAGAAGTAAGAATGCGCAGAAGAGCGGAATTTGACCCCCACAACCAGAGTCATTTCTTTCTTTTCTTCCTCGCTGGGTTCTTCCTGCGGTTTCTGCCCCGGAAAATAATCGAAATCTACAGGAGCGGGGACACCGTCGCTGTCATACTGAACCTGAGGCTCCAATTGGCTTTCGTCGCGGACGTACCCGAATTCTTTATCCTGGAGCGGAGCTGAATCGTCCGGTTCCGGATTTGCAGGCTCGTGCGCAGGTGCATCCTGCACTTCACCTAAGGCAGAGGACTTTTCGGGTTGCTCCTGGAGTCGGTCCTGAAGATGACGCCGGCCTCTGTTTGAGTGTCTGCGATTCCTGCGGTTTTCTTCATTCACGGGAGCCGTTCCGACCAGCTCTTCATTTTCTCTAACCTCAGGTTGCTGACGTTGTTTGAAGTGATTGTTGCGCCTGGAACGGCGGTTGTTTTTATTGCGGTGGTTCCGTTGGGATGGAATGTTGTTGTCTGGCATGGAATGGTCCTTTCTTGAAGATGGTATCTATGACGGGGGCACTTACAGGATGCCGCACCCGACGGCCCAAACATGAAGCAGCAAAGAAACATTCATATTTGAACCGATTTGATCCAGAGCCTCGGTTGTGGCGTCGATGGCACCGGCAAGTTTTTGACTTGAAATGCAGTCTGCAACGGCTTGAACTTCCGCCTCTGTTTCAAAGAACAGGAATTCCGAAAAACCGGACTGCTTGCACAGATACAGATCGCGCAGGATTTCATTGAATAAGTTGAAGGCCTGGGCGAGGTCTGGTCGTTTTAAAGGCGATAGTGATTTGATCAAATTGATAGAGGACAGGGCTTTTTTTCCCCTGAGCGCGTTTAAAAACAGAATCCCGAGCTCATTTCTTTTATCGGCTGCGGCGCGGCTCTTCGATTCAAGCAAACTGAGAGCGGCCCCGAGATTCCCGGCTGAGGCATGCAACAATCTGGAGAATACCTCCGGCTGTGTGTCACGCATTTTTTTGGCTGAAGACGAATGACTGACCAGATAGGCAGAAACTGTTTCGTCGGATAAAAGTTCCAATCTCAGAGTCGGAGCTCTGGAACGAACGGTTTCAAGCAGCAAAGCCGGGTTTTGACTGAGCAAAAGAAATACGACATATTCCGGAGGAGATTCCAACGTCAAGAGCAACGCGTTTTGGGCTTCAGCCGTCATCGTTTCGGCTTCTTCGATTACGTAAATTTTGTATCCGCCCTCTGTAGGCGGGTAAGAAGTATCGGTCCTGACGTTTCGGATCGCATCGACACCCAGAGTCGCCCGGTCCTTTTCTTTGCCGACAACAGTCAGATCCGGATGCTGATGCGCCAAAAATTTTTTACATGAGGCGCAATAGCCGCAAGGAAGGGGTTCACTGCCCGAACTTTTGTGCTGACAGTTCAAGGCCATGGCAAGGCTCAGCGCCAGCGTGTGTCTTCCGCTTCCAGCCGGTCCGGACAGGATAAAGGCGTGCGACAGCGTGCCGGACAGGATATCGTTGCCTAATTGGTTTTTCAGTTGTTCGTTGCCGATAAGCGAAGGAAAAAACTGTTTCACGAACGCCTCCCTAAGCGGAAAATGATCGGGATGATCGGATCACTGCTTTTTGCGCCGGATCCACATGAATGTACCGACGCCTATAATGGCACCGGGGATGAGGATGACAGACACAACGATCCAAACGGTCTTGTTGGATGTGCTGATATCCAGCGTGCTTTCGTGCAGTGAGATGGACTCAAGTGTGTCGAGAGAAGAAGTATAGGTTCTTCTAAGAAAAGATAAAGTCGTGTAGAGATACACATAATTTCCGAAGGAGGATAAAACTGCCCCTTCATCTGTGAAGGCATCAGAACAGCCATACCAGACCATCAGAGAACCTGTTTGCGAATTGACCGAAGACATACAAACGGCATAAGATCCGCCCTCGTCCACAACATCTGCATCGATTTGAATGCGGGCAGACGGAGACGTCTGACTGACGATCTGCACGGTTGTGCCGGCCAATGCCTGTTCGGGATTGGATTCAATGGCATGAGCTCCGGGGAGACACATCATATAGCTGTTGCTTGCCGGCAAGTAGTTGATGGTGTAGGGCGGTGAAGATGATGAATCGCCTGATTGCGGGATCGGGAAGATTTCAGTGGCGGAAGACGCCGTATGATAGATTTCATCTCCCTCGTGGATCAGACCGCTTTTAGCGACAAGACCGAATTGAGCAGCCAGTTTGGAAAAGCGGGGCAGGCTGTCCATCGAATCCGGGCTGGTCAACAGCAAAAACGTACCGCCTTTTGCAGCGAACGTCTGGAGAGCAGACAACTCATCCTCATCCAGATCTGTTTTAGGATCGTTAATGATCAAAACCGAGCAGTTAGACAGGACGTCTGCACTCTGTCCTTTCAAGGAACAGTCTGTAACTGAAAAGCCTAATCTGTCCAAATAGCCTTTCAGTTCTTCTGAAAATGGCGTCTCTCCATGTTCAGTGAGCATCAAGGGATGCGGGAGTTCGGGGATCGAGACATATTCTATAGCAGAAGACAGGACTAAATCTCCGCAGAAATACAAGGTCGCATCCAGCAAATTGATACTGTAGTATTGGTAGTAGTATATCAGCAAATTCTGGTTGCCGACCATTTCCTGATATTTCGCGTAGGGAAGTTCGCCTAAATCTTCATAGCCGTTGATCTTGTAACACAGAAAATCATAATAGTCTATAGCCAGATTTCGATACTCGCTTTCCACGATCACCGAAAAATTGCTGAGTTCAGTGTCAGTGTACTGCTTGATGAAATCAGGATCCCGTTTCGGGTCAACGGTTTTCAAAGAGATCCTGGGTGTGGCAGTAAACTGATTCAGAAAAGGCTGCAGGATCACGCTCGGGTCAGAATCGTTGCACAAAACATAAAGCGTTACATCCGTATCCAGCTGCTGCAGAAACGATTCGGTTTGCTTGGACAGTGTGTAGAGCTTGTTTGGGGTGATGTCCAGCGCGGTGTATTTGCCAGGCACGACACCGATCAGAATATTCATGCCGACCAGCACGATGAAGAAAGCCAGAGCGACCGCCGTGAGTTTGATTCCGGTTAAAAGGGTCTTGGATCGAGTCATTTCAGTGCCCCTTTCACTCATTGCGCTTCTTTTCCAATGACAAAACAGTCAAGGCAAAGAAGAAGATCACAGTCGATATGAACACGATCGGCATCGATAATTTGAAACTGCCGTACGCAAGGTTGTTTATCATTGAGAAAAAGGCCAGTTTGTTCAGCAATTTCGAGAATAAGGCCTCATACAGGGAACTGTTCATAATAAAGACGATCACGGCCGGGATCAGACACAGGACGGTGCCGCCCAGTCCGATCAGCCAGTTTTTCGTTTGTGTGAACAGGATCAAACCCAGCAGTAGGCACAGCAGAATGACCGCGACAAAAGAAGCTGCCGGAGCGGTGGGGAAAATGACTGAAATAAAATTGATCAGATAGAGCAAAAGGCAGGAACCGATCCCGAGCACAGACGCGACCACCATGGAATCCGTCACTGACGAAAGAAACATACAAAGAGCGGTCAATGCGGCGCCGAGGCAAAACAGCATCAAAAGGCTCACGTATGCCTTGGGAAAATAAACCGATCCGTGTGTGGACAGGATCAACGGATAGAATGCCATGACGCCGATCGGGATAGCCACAACTGTTAAGAGTGCCAGATATTTTCCCAGTATGATTTGAATCGATTTCAAAGGCAAGGCATACAAAAGCCGAATCGTTCCGGTCTTTTTTTCCTGGGCGATCGAGCGCATGCAAAGGAGCGGGATCAGTACGATCATCCCCATGGCGATATAGCCGACCGTGTATTCGAACCCGGAAGAAAGACTTCTGTAGTTATAAACGAAAGTAAAGATACCGGATACGAGCAGCATGAGTCCGATGAAGAGCGGGCCATACAAAGATAGCATGTAACTTTTCAGTTCGCGTTTGTAGATGGCAAACATTCTCAGTTATTCCTCCGTTTCTTCCTGTTCGGGTCCGCCTTGTGCGGCGGGTTCTGCGTTTGGTTGAGTCAATTCCCAAAACAGAACATCCAAAAAACTGTCAGACAGGGAAATCGAAACCACAGAGCATCCGCCGGCAATCAGGTTCGATACAATTTTTTCCCGAGGGTCGGATTCGTCCTTGAGTTCGAGCCGGAAATGGCAGTCCCCTCTTCTGGCGGGTTTGGACGGATCATCCGAAAAAGCTTGGATCTCATCGATCTGGTCCAGAATACTGATCGCGGTTTCCTTATCGCCCTTCACGGACAGTGTAATGATGAATTTGGGTACCGTCTGACTTTTCAAATGGTCGAGCGTGTCATTGGCTATGAGACTGCCCTCGTTCAGGATGAGCACTTGTTCGCACAAGCCGGCGATCTCAGATGGATCGGGGCTGGTCAGGATGACAGTTTTGAATTCTCCGATTTTGCGGATCAAGTCGCGCATTTCCCCGGCATCCTCCGGAGCAAGTCCCGAAGTGGGCTCATCCATAAACACGATCTCGGGGTTCCCGAGCAATGCCTGGGCGATACCGAGACGCTTTTTGATCTGAAGGGGCAGATTCATGATCATTTTGTTCCGAGAATCATCCAACTGTACAAACTCAATGACTTCTGCAATCTGTCGGTAGGCCTGATCTACAGCCAAGCCTTTTGCCCGAGCCACGAAAGACAGAAATTCAAATGCAGTCATCTCTGGATAGAGGGGAACGGGATCAGGCAGGAAACCGATGATCTTTTTTGTTCTGATCGGATCCTTCGAGATATCAAAGCCGTTAATGTTGACATTTCCTTCAGATGGCGAAGAACAACCGGTCATCATATTGAGAAGCGTGGTCTTTCCTGAATGATATGAGCCAAGAATCCCATAGATCTTCCCATTGGCCAATTTGAAACTGATATCGTTAATGGCGACATGATTGCCGTATCGTTTTGTCAGATTCTTCACTTCGATCAAGGTGTCATCCCTCCTGTCCGGCAGAGCGGTTAAATAATATTATACTATATTTACCCTCTTTTTAGGTGAACTTTTCCTGAACTTTTTTGGAAATGTTGATTTTACCGCCCTAAAGACATCTTTTTGCCTTTTTTGGATGAACGGGCAGCCGAAACGTGGTAAAATACAAATGAAACCGAGTTTCGGAGGATCACGCAGATGCTGTTTGGGAAAAAGGATACCAAAAGCCCGAAATACAGGCTGGCTATGGCACAAAGAATAACCGGATATCCCATTCAGTATGTGACCGAAAGAGAAACTGAGGGAGAGTCTTATAATGAAAAGGTCGTCGGGAAAGGCGGCTGCATTTCATTAAAAGATGATGAAGTGATCGTAAATGCTTCCGGAGAGACAGTTTTAAGATGCAAGATCGTGGATATGGATGCATGGGAACTCATGTCGGGCAACGGCGTGAGCATTACGGCACCTGACCTTGAGCACGGAGGGCGGGTGAGAAGTATTATTGTGCACTACGTTTACTATAGGAAATAGTTAATCATGCGCCATATCTTTCGCTACATGAGGCCATACGCACCCGTTGTGGCCTGGTGTCTGTTTTTCAAGATCATAGGGACGTTGGTTGAACTGGCCATTCCTTTTGTTTTGCAGCACATGCTCAAAGTTGTCGCTCCGCAAAACGATCTGAAACAGATCATATATTGGGGATCGCTGATGATCCTTTTTGCGGCGGCGGCACTGGTTTTCAACATCGTTGGGAACCGGCTGGCGTCTCGTGTTGCGCGCGACGGGGCAAGGAGCGTCAGGCACGACCTGTTTGCCAAAACCATGCTCCTGTCCTGTCGGGATGTGGATCGCTTTTCCATTCCGTCGCTGGAATCCAGACTGACGACAGACACGTACAATGTCCATCAATTCATGGGTATGACGTTGCGAATCGGCATCAGGTGTCCGATTTTACTGGTCGGGGGATTGCTGTTCACATTTATTCTTGACCCGGTTCTGACGCTGATCCTGCTGAGCGTGATGCCTCTGATTTTTATCACGGTCTATTTCGTTACTACCCGAGGGGTTCGTGCATATTTGAAAGCTCAGAGATCGGTGGACGGGATGGTCCGGGTTGCAAGAGAAGACTGTCAAGGCATCCGGGTTATCAAGGCTCTTTCCAGAACAGAGCATGAAAATGAACGGTATGACAGGGCAAACAGAACTTTGGTCAGAGATGAGATGAGAGCATCTTTGATCATGGCGACATCTAACCCGGTCATCACTTTTTTCGTAAATCTGGGGATGGTGCTGGTCATTCTGTTCGGAGCGGTCCGGACCTCGATGGACCTGTCTTCACCGCCGACCATCATCGCATTTATGCAGTTTTTCATGATGATCTCAAATGCCATGATTGCCATTACGCGAGTGTTTGTCAACTCGACCAAGGCCGCGGCTTCCATGAACAGAATTCAGGAAGTGATCCAGGCAGATGAAGATTGTCCGACAGCCCCGGAAGGCGCGTATCCCGACTTCGTTTCCGCAACAGGCGAGATGCCGCACATCCGGTTCGAAAATGTTTCCTTTTCATATCTTGGCGCCAAACCTCAGGTAGCAGATCTGTCTTTTGATTTGTATCACGGAGAAACTTTGGGTATCATCGGTTCGACCGGCTCGGGCAAAACGACCGTTGTCAATCTTCTTATGAGATTCTATGACCCGGACAAAGGAGCCATTTATTTGGATGGGAAGGACCTCCGCAATCTGGATTCCGAGACGGTCCATTCCAGATTCGGCGCGGCCATGCAGAATGATTTTCTGTTTGCCGATACGGTCAGCGAAAATATCAAATTCGGAAGGGATATGACGGATGAAGCGGTACAGTCCGCAGCAACCATAGCCCAGGCCGATGAGTTCATCAGGGCCTTCCCGGAAGGATATGAGCATCTGCTGGCGATCAAGGGGCAAAACGTGAGCGGCGGGCAGAAGCAGCGCATACTGGTGGCCCGGGCACTTGCCGGACGCCCGGAGATCCTGATCCTCGACGACAGTTCAAGCGCATTGGATTATCAGACGGAAGCTCAGATGAGGACCGCCATCCGCAGTATGGACAATCATCCGACGACGGTCATCGTGGCGCAGCGGATCAGCGCGATCAAAGACGCCAATCTGATCCTGGTCATGGAAAACGGGGAAGTGATCGGAGCAGGAAAGCATAAGGATCTTTTGAATACATGCAGCGTTTACCGGGAAATTGCCGAATCCCAGATGGGTGACGGAGAAGGAGGTGAGCTGCATGAATAATCCTTCTCAAATCGGCGGACGGCGTCAAGGCAAAGGAAACGCCCCGAAATTATCCAAGCAGGCCCGACAGGCTGTATTGAAGCGGACCCTAAAGACTTATTTGTGGCCTTTTAAGTTCCAGCTCGCAGGAATCCTGGTGCTGATGTTGACCGCGAATGTCCTGGCTTTGATCGGTCCGAAACTTTCCGGAAATGCGATCGATGCGCTCGCAGAAGGCCCGGACATGGACAAAGTGATTTACTTTTGTGTGCTGATGGCCCTGTTCTACCTGATTGCGGGTGTTTTGAATCTGATCGTTTCCCGGCTGATGATCCGGATCAGTCAAAAGATCACCTATGCAATGCGTAGAGACGTATTTGCGAAGCTGATGCAACTGCCCGTTTCATTCTTCGACAAGCATTTGACGGGTGATATTGTCAGCCATATTTCTTACGACATCGACACCATTAACGCTTCACTCTCGAACGATCTGCTTCAGGTTTGCGCCAGTTCAGTCACCGTGATCGGTTCCTTTATCATGATGATCATTATTTCGCCGGTTTTGGTGAGTGTTTTCCTGATTACTGTTCCGATCTCGCTGATTTCGACCCGGTACAGGACCCGTAAGATCCGGCCGCTGTTCAGCAAAAGATCCGCCAAACTCGGTGAACTGAACGGATATGCCGAAGAGATGCTGTCAGGGCAAAAAACCATCAAGACATATCATCGAGAAGAACAGATCCTCAGCCGTTTTGACATACGGAATGAGGAAGCAGTTCAGGCTTACTACAAAGCCGACTATAAAGCGGTTATCATTGGACCAACGGTCAATTTCATCAACAATCTGTCCCTCGCGCTCGTCACGATTCTGGGCAGCGCGTTTTACATGGGGACACTGGCTGTCGCGGGCTGGCCGGCGCTTCTGACGATCGGGCTGGGAGACGTCGCGTCATTCGTTCAGTACTCCAGAAAGTTTGCCGGACCGATCAACGAATTTGCCAATATTACGAACGAGATCCAATCCGCCATGGCGGCGGCAGACCGTGTATACCGGATTCTGGATGAAATCACCGAGCCGGAAGACGCACCGGATGCTTCGGAACTGACCGAGCCGCGCGGAGCTGTCGATATTGAAAACGTTTCATTCGGATATTTGCCCGACAGAACGATCATCCATGATCTGAATCTGCATGTTGAACCGGGGCAGACGATCGCTATCGTCGGGCCGACCGGAGCGGGAAAGACGACGATCATAAATCTGTTGATGCGCTTTTACGATGTGGACAGCGGTGAAATCCGGATGGATGGATATCCGATCAAACAGCTGACTCGCCGGAGCATGAGACTGGCCTACAACATGGTTTTGCAGGACACGTGGCTGTTTTGCGGTTCTGTCCGGGATAACATTTTATACGGACGTCCGGACGCTTCAGACGAGGAGATCCGCGCCGCAGCCAAGGCGGCAAGGATCGACAATTTCATTGAGTCCCTGCCTAACGGATACGAGACGGAACTTTCTGATGACGGTATCAACATTTCAAAAGGGCAGAAGCAAATGCTGACGTTTGCTCGGGCCATGCTTTCAACGGCACCGCTGTTGATCCTTGATGAAGCGACATCGAACGTCGACAGCCGTACGGAGATCGCAGTGCGGGAAGCTATGGATAATCTGATGGCGGAAAAAACCTGTTTTATCATTGCCCACCGGCTGTCCACCATCCAGCATGCGGACAAGATTCTTGTCGTTCGCCACGGCAATGTCGTGGAGAGCGGGACTCATCAGGAATTGATGGCGAGACCCAGTTTTTACAGAGTATTGTATTATTCACAATTTCAGGAGTGACATTTTAAGGAGAACAGACGCGATATGCATGACGAACTGACAAAAGTAGACATTCAAAAAATGAAGGCGGAACTTGAAGAATGCAGGAACAAACTGCCCAAACTCAGAGATGACGTCAAGACGGCAAAAGGCTTCGGAGATCTGTCTGAAAATGACGAGTACAGACAGGCAAAGCGCGAAATCAACGCGGTCAGGAGCCGTATCAGGTACTTGGAAAATATGATCAAAACAGCCAAGGTCATTGACACGAAATCCGTTGAGGGTGTGGTCGGACTGTTCGATTTCATTACGATCCAGTATCCCGAAAAAGGAGTTCCGGAGTCCGAATGGGAGACAAGAGAAATTCGGATCGTTACGACGTTACGCAATGATGTTTTCAATGATTGCATTTCCAAAGAATCGCCCGTTGGAAAAGCGCTTCTCGGGAAATACGAGGGGGAAACAGTCATGGTTCACGTAAACGATACAACTGCCTACCCGATCAAGATTGTCATCATCAAGAAGGGAAAGGATGATGAGAATCTTCCGATTTCTTCGTATTAAAAAATGATCGGACAACCGAAAAAGCCCGGCTGGACCAGCCGGGCTTAAAAAGATTCAAAAAAGACTTGACAACCACACGCTTTTGTGATAAAATCCCGCGTGTTAGCCAAAAACGCTGGTGTGGCTCAATGGCAGAGCAGCTGATTTGTAATCAGCAGGTTGTTGGTTCGACTCCGATCACCAGCTTATCGTGGGGGATTTCCCGAGCGGCCAAAGGGGGCAGACTGTAAATCTGTTGTCACTGACTTCGGTGGTCCGAATCCACCATCCCCCATCTAATAGGGTTACTGCAATAGCGGTGGCCCTGTTTTTTTATCCTTCGGAGAGAAGCTGGTCCAGCTCGCGCTGATATTTTTCTGGAGTTTTGAACGATTTGAAAACAAGTCCTTTCATGCCGGCCTGTCGAGCCCCGGAAACATTCTCCTCCAAATCATCGATCATCACGCATTCGGCAGGATCAAGGCCGTATTTCTGACAAAGTGCAAGATATATGGCCTTATCCGGTTTCATCAGTTTGACTTCGTAAGAAATCAAATATCCGTCGGCATATTTCAAAAAAGGAAAATAGGGCTTGGCCTTCAGGAAACCGTTCTGTGAGAAATTGGAAAGCACAAAGATTTTGTATCCGCGGCTTTTCAGCGAAGACAGCCAGGGCAGTGTGTAGGGAAGAGTCGAACAGAGCCCCGAATAGTAGTCGAGCATCAATTCGATCCAGTGCTCACGCTGCGGGCCCACTGCGTCTTTCAAGGCCTGTTTGATCTCGTTAAAAGGAACCTTGTTTTCGTCCAATGTGCGCCAAAGAGGGGAGTGAACGGCTTTTTCTCCAACGATTCGAATATCTTCCTGGCTTGCGTTCTGCTTTCTCAAAAACCCTTTCCAGTCAAAATGAATCAGTACATTTCCGATATCAAAAATGATATTATTTATCATGATCTGCCACCTGCTAAAATAGATATCCTTCTGTTTTTCCAAACTCCGAGGCGATCGACAAAAGCTTTTCTTTCTGGTTCAAAGCGGGGTCATCCATGACCCTGTCCAGAAGGTAGGACAATGTGATGCCGATGCCCCTGCCTGCGGGAAAGCCTAATTCCATCAGATCATCGCCGGAAACTTGCAAGCCTGCAATCGTGACACAGGATTTGATGTCCAGTTCATGCTGAACGATCGTTTTGACCGAGTCCATATCCTCGCCTCGGGCGGAACGGACAGCAACCACATCCAAGAGTAAATCTCCATACGTTCTGATTTGACGCCTCAGGGCTTTGGGATCAGGGTATAATTCGATTTTTTCGGCAGTTGTGACAAGCAGAACGTCATCAAACAGATTTTTGGGAAGCGCCATTCGTCTCAAAAATTGATAAACAGGGTTGGTCGACTGACCCCAAAGGACAAAGGACAGTCTGGGTACCAATGAACGGGGCATAGACGCCAATGCATCCATATCAGAATCAATGTTCAAGCCGGGGAACAAAACCGGCCAGAGACCCGTTTCCACGAGCAGGCGATATCCTTTTTCCGGATGATCTGACAGCCACATCCCGGTCAGTTCCGAGCCGACGCGGGCATCTGACAATGCGGCAACGCCTGCTGCGCGTTGCTTCATTCCCGCCAGCAGATCAGGATCCGGTTCCAAATCGAGTTTGGACACAAAACGGGCGGCACGGAGCATACGGAGAGCATCTTCCTCAAAGCGCACGGCGGCATCCCCGACACATCTGAGCAAAGATTTCTTCAAGTCGGATAAACCGTTGAAGGGATCGATCAGCGATCCGTCAGGAGTCATAGCCATCGCGTTGATCGTGAAATCCCTGCGGGCCAGATCTTGGGATAAGTCTGAGGTAAATGTGACAGTCTCAGGTTTTCTGGAGTCTTTATAAGCGCCGTCTTTGCGATGCGTGGTGATCTCGATCAGTCCCTCTGCCGTTCCGACCGTCACCGTTCCAAAGGCGATCCCGTCGGTATCCGGCGTCAGCCCGGCAGCATTCAGCACCTCACAGATTTTTTCCGGCAGGGCTTCAACTGTCAGGTCGTAGTCGGAAGGCTTTCGACCCAGATATTTGTCGCGAACGCATCCGCCTACATAGTAAGGCTTGCAGTTCTGTTTATTTAAAAGATCCACAAGCTCGTAAATGTGTAACATGACAACTCCAAAATCAGGTGAATGATGATGTGCTTATTATACCATTTTCCGAGGATATGTGGAAAGGTATCTTGAAATTGTTGGCTTTAGAGTAGTATAATATAATGAATATTTGGGCGCGCACGCGAAACACTCGGGTGAACGCGTTCAGTTTGAGATTGTTAAACCATTCCGGAAAGGATTCAAAAATGATCAAGATCGAGCATCTCGTTAAAAACTACGGCTCTAATTGTGCTGTCGACGATATCAGTTTCGAAGTTGAAAAAGGTGAGATCGTCGGGTTCTTGGGGCCTAACGGCGCCGGAAAATCTACCACGATGAATATTTTGACTGGGTATATTTCCTCTACGGCAGGTCGTGCTTCCATAGCAGGCATCGACATTTTGAGCCATCCGCTGGAAGCCAAAAAGCTGATCGGCTATCTTCCCGAGCAGCCGCCGCTTTATCTGGATATGACTGTAAAAGAGTTCCTGAATTTTAACTACAACATCAAGGGGTGCACTCTGGACAGGGCGGCACACATACAAGAGATTTGCGAAGTCGTCAAAGTTCAGGATGTGCTCAACCGTGTGATTCGCAACTTGTCCAAAGGATACAGACAGCGTGTCGGTATCGCTGGGGCTCTGGTCGGAAACCCTCAGGTCATTATCTTTGACGAACCCACTGTCGGTCTGGATCCCAAGCAGATCATCGAGATCAGGAATCTGATCAGAACGCTGGGCAAGGAGCATACCGTCATCCTGAGCACTCACATTCTTCAGGAAGTGCAGGCCGTCTGTGACAGGATCATCATCATCAACAAAGGCAAGATCGTGGCTGATGAGAAAACCGAAAATATTGCCCGGATCGTAGAGAACAACCGGCGCTTCAACGTCAAGATTTCCGGACCTCAGAAAGAGGTGCTGTCCGCCCTGAAAAACATGTCCGGCATCGCTTATGCAGATGTTTTGGCTGAGCGGGACGGAGACGCATATACTTACATGATCGAAAGTGAAGCAGGGACGGACGTTCGGAAAAAGCTGTTCTATGAAATGTCTGCCAAGAACTGGCCGATCATCGGTCTGGAAGCGCTGGGCGTCAGTCTTGAAGATATCTTCATCACCGTTGTTGACCAATCCAGCAAGGGAACCGTCGAACGGGAGCGCGAAAGAAAGGCCGTGCGCCGCGGTGAACGCGGACGGGGCAGGACGACGCTTGAAGCTGCCATGGCCAACGAGATGGTGGACGAAGCGAAGAAACGCCGGGAGAGTCAGTCTTCGATCGGTCTCTCCAACTTGGATGAGGATCAGGAAGACTATCATGATGACGGAACCGGACAGCCCGGAGCCGAAGGAAAGGAGGATTGAATATGTTCGCAATATACAAAAAAGAGCTTAGATCATTCTTCATTAACCCGATAGGGTATGTTTATCTGGGTGTTTTTCTCGTCTTTTCTGCCGTGCTGTGTTGTTACACCACTATCGTGGCCGCATCCTACAACACGAGCAGTTATTTCAGATACATGATTTTTGCTTTCATCATTCTGATCCCTCTTCTGACCATGCGTCTGTTTGCCGAAGAGCGCAAATTGAAAACGGAGCAATTGCTTTTGACGGCTCCGGTAACGATAACGGGTATGGTTTTGGGAAAATATCTGGCTGCCCTGACATTGTTTGTGGGATCCATGTTGTTTTCCTGCATCAATTTTATCCCGATCTATGTCTACGGAAACATCGAGCGTGCGGGGACATCCTATTCTTCGACTCAGATCGGACCTGTGACCGGGCAGATTTTCGGTTCTTTCTTCGCACTGCTTCTCCTCGGCGCAGCTTTCCTGGCTATCGGTACTTTCATTTCAGCACTGACCGAGAATCAGCTGTCTGCTGCCGTGATTACGATCGGCGTCATTGCCGCGATGGTTTTTCTGAATCTGCTCAACTCTCTGAAAGATTCGGATGGTCAGCAAATCATCTCTTCCTATGTGATCCGCGCTATTATTGACTGGATCTCTGTACTCAGCAGATTCTCAACGTTCAGCTACGGCGTGTTCGATTTCAGCGCGATGATCTACTATATTTCACTGGCCTTTGTGTTTCTGTTCCTGACCGTCCGGGTGTACGACAAGCGTCGCTGGGGCTGATACGGAGGATATGACCGAATTATGATCAATATCATGCAGCGAAAAAAGGCCGGATTCGGGGGATTGTCCATCGTACTGACGATCGTTCTGATCGCGCTGGTCATTCTGTTCAACGTACTGTTCCAGGGATTTGCCAACAAATTCCTCTGGTATATTGACATGACCGAGAACGCAATCTACTCCCTGTCTGACGACTGCGCCGATCAACTGAAAGAAACGATCCCGAAGTTGACGGCTCCTTCCGATCAGGTCAAGCCTATCCGCATAATTTTCCTGGATTCGCCAGACAATCTGAACAGCGAAGTGACCCAGCGGTATGTCTACAATACGGCAAAGTCTTTGGAGGGACTGCTTCCCGAGTATATCTCCGTTTCCTGGATCGATATCTGGACTTATCCGGAAAGCGTGAAAATCTACAAAGAACAGTTTGGCCGTTTGCAGTCGACGATGGTGGTCATCGATTGCGGAGAACACGGTTTCAGAGTGTTACGCCTCAATGAGTTCTTCCATTTTCTGGCCGCGGACAGCGAGAATCCTGTCGGCTATAACGGCGATTCAAAATTCGCCTCTGCCATCGTCGGGTTGCTGAGTCAGGACAAGGCGACATGCTACCTGACGACCAATCACGGCGAAACATATTATGATACGCAACTGCTGATGACCCTTGTCGACGCAGGCTATACTTTGTCCTATCTGAATCTTTTACAGGAAGCAATTCCCGACAAATGCGACTTGCTTCTGCTCTTTAATCCGACTGCAGACCTGACGATCGCAGACGGTGTATCCCAGATGGATGAAAGAGTCAAACTGGATGCCTACATGGCTGAGGGAGGAAAGATGATGGTCTTTCTTTCGGATTCCATGCAGAATCTTCCCAATCTGGAGGCGTTTCTCTCTGACTGGAACGTCGAGATGCTTCGCCATACCAATTCCGAAGGGACCAGTTATCCTTACATGATCAAGGATCCGTCTGCGTCTCTTACATCGGACGGCTCAACGATCGTGGGCAAGATCGCAGCGACCGGTCTGGGCTCGGAATGGCTTGCTCAGATGACTACAGCCGCTTACCAGCAAAGTGTGATTTTCAAAAATGCCACGGCTATGCAAATCACAGACAAGAACCCGGCCGTCAAAGCCGACCCTGTTTTCGTCTCGAACGCCAATGCAGAAGCCTGGTCTGCCGGTGCTTTGGTCAGAAGCGGAGAGGCATTCAACCTGATGACGATTTCATCCAATGATGCCACCGGAGCCAAACTTCTGGTCAGCACGTCTTCCGCTTCTGCTTCCGAAGACTACATGATGTCGGTCGTTTTCGGCAACCGCGAAGTCATCCAGCGGATCTGTATCGGCATGGGCAAACAGGACGTGATGATCGACATCGATTACAAGCCGTTCTCAGATTCCACAATTCACAGTATCACGACAGCTGCCATGGCTCGTTGGACGGTCATCTTGACCGCCGTTCCTGCGCTGATCGTGGTCGCTTGCGGAGTGATTATTCTGGTCAGGAGGAAAAATGTATGAGTGTTTCGAACGAACAAGAAACCAAAAAAACAGAAATGACTCCAGAAGAATCTGAACAATTCCGCAAGGCCGAGTTCAACCGCAGATTCAGACACGGCACGGTGGCCGTTGTGATCACGATAGCGGTGATTGTTGCCGTGGTGCTGCTCAATGTCTTGATGACAGCGATAAGCAATCAGTTCCTTTGGTATATAGATCTGACCGGAGAAGTGTATCAGGCAAAGAACCCAGAATACCTGGGGCTGTATTCACTCACAGACAGTTGCAAAGACATGCTTTCCTCGACCTTTGCAGGTCTGAAGGATGAGTATGCAGGCGAAGACGTCAAAGTGGATATCATATTCTGCGATGATCCTGACGTGCTGCTCGGCAATTCGAGTCAGCGTATGATCTATTACACGGCTCTGAATTTGCAGAAAGCGTTTCCGCAGAATATCAAAGTCCAATGCATTGATATTTATAACAATGCCAGTGCCGTCCAAAAGTATAAAGCCAACTCGGCATCCAATATCTATTCGTCTCAGGTCATCATTGCCAGCGGGACGGAGTTCAGGATCCTTTCGATCCGGGCATTCTTCGTGTTCAATGACGACACTTCCACGACTCCGTGGGCCTACAACGGCGAAAAGTATTTCACATCGTCTATCATCGCCGTGACCAAAGCCGAGGCCCCGATTTGCGCCGTCACGAACAATCACGGGGAGATACCGCTTCCGGCATCCATGTGGTCTCTGCTTGAAAATGCCGGATACAAAGTCATGTATTTGAACCTGGAAACAGATGAGGTTCCGGATAACTGCCGGTTAATGGTGACTTATGGACCTACGCAGGACTTCAAATCCAGATTTGACGGAGAAGGCTCGGTATCCGAAATTGAAAAACTGGACCGTTTTTTGGATAAGACATACGCATATTGCATCTTTTTCAATCCCGAAATGCCCGTTTTGACCCATCTCGAAGAATATTTGACCGAATGGGGCATCGTGATCGACCGGACAACGGATGGAGCAGGCCGAACTTTTGCCCATCAGATCCGGAACCAGATCCAGACATTGACTGCGGACGGCTTTACGTTCGTGGGCGAATATTCAACAGTCGGAAGCGGTTCCGGTGTGACCAACGATATGCGTTCGACCGGCGTACCGGCCAAGGTCGTTTTCAAGAATACTGGATCGATCTCATACGATCGGACCTACATCACGATGTATGTGACACCGGAAGAGGATGAGTCTCTGACGGAGACGTTCCAGTATGCATACCGGTACAGCAACGGTGTGTCCAGAACGATCAGCAACGTTTTTCTGGCAGGAGCAGATGCTACTGCCTATATCGACAACGGTTTGGGTGATGATGATTCGATCGGCAACAAGAGTTTGGTCGGAGAAGGCGGCAACTATCCGCTGATGACTTTAACTACCGAATCTCATACTGAGCAGGAGTCCAGTTATACGTCGGTCAGCCATACGGCATTCGTGCTGGCATGCGCATCAACCGATTTCGCATCGGACACGCTGCTGCAGAGCGAAGTCTACGGAAATGCAGATGTGCTCTTGGGCGCGCTTCGCAGTATGGGCAAGGAAGTTGTCGCGGTCAATATCCCTTGGAAACCATTTAATTCTACAACGATCAAAGAAGATTACATTCAGGAATCGCAAGCCCGCACGGTCACAGTCGTGATGGCTTTGATCCCCGCGGTGCTCTGTCTTGCCGCCGGTGTCTTTGTCGTGGTTCGCAGGAGGTTCGCTTAATGGCTGAATTCGAAGGCTCTATCATCAATGTCATTTTTGAATCATCAAAGGGTGAACTGTCTGTTCAGTCGCAAGAGGCGACCGTAGGAAAACCTTACGGCATGCTTCCCAGACCGGTCCGCGAAGGGTTTGTTTTCGACGGTTGGTTCACCGAGCCGGAGGGCAAAGGCGGGACCAAAGTCACGTCGACAGATATCGTTACTTCCGACTCAGATATCCGGCTGTATGCACATTGGATCCGCAAATCCAAAAAGGGCAAAAAAGCGACCATGTTGAAAAAGCAGGTCGTGGCACTGTGTCTGATCATTGCAGGGGTCATCCTTTTATCCGTTGCGATCCCTTTGATCCGCTATTTTGTTCTGGAATCATTCACCTATACCGAAACGGATCCGACAGGTCAAAAGCAAAAATATGTGATCAGAAAGAAAGACGGTGTCTACGTCATGATGCATCAGGACGGCAGTGTCCTGTATGTCAATGATGACGGCTATTATACGACAGATGCCGGCACGCTGATCCAACTGGATGCTTCAACAGGCAGTTATGAGATCTATGCTGTCGTGGATACCGAAGGCTCGGAGGTCGTCGGAGTCAACAAGCGTCTTTTGATTTTCCCTCAATTGACGCAGGGAACTACAAGCGGAAACGAAGACACGATCATAGGCCGGATCGAAGTCCACAACACGTATGGTTCATATACGGTTTACCGCAATGCAGGCGAGGTCAGATTTACACTGGCAGGTTTTGAAGACCAGCCCATGGTCACGATCGATCAGACGCTGATCGCTTACCTGTGCGTGGCGACCGGCTATACGCTTTCCATGCAGAAATTGAACACGGCGCAGGTGTTGGAAAACGGATACGAAGAATATGGGTTCAGGATGGAAGACGATGGAAACGGCTCCCAAAAGGCCGTCAGCGACAACTGGTACACCATTTTCTCCAGAAGCGGCAAATATGCATACACCGTGTACATTGGGGATCCGCTTGTTTCCGACGGAGGTTATTATGTCAAGTTGGAAGGCCGAGACGCCATCTATGTGCTAAGCAACACGATGTCATCTACGCTCCTGGCTCCCGTTGAAGCGATGGTGACGCCCATGATCGTCTATCCGATGCAGCTGACCACATATTTCAATGTCGAAGATTTTGCGATCTTCACCTTGGATTATCATACGGATGAATCCGGTAATTACGTGCAAAATGAGGAAGGCTCATACGAATACGATCTGGATCTGGATATAGCTTTTACTTTCTACAGTCTGGAAAGTCGGCAAAACACGATGCGTTCTATCCATTCGTTCGACTTTTCCAAAAAGTACAAGAGCAAACTGAGAGACATTTTTGCTTGCGAAGGGTATGAGATCAATTCTGATAACTGTTCCGCAACAATGCAGAAGTTCTACTCGATGAAATTCGTCAGATGCGCCCACCTGGGGCTCGACACGCTGACAACAGCAGAGGATCTGGCCGAGTTCGGACTGGATAGAGCAGAACGCATCATTACGTTCACGTATCATTTGGACTCTGACAGCGACGGCACGTTTGATGCTTCCTTGGATTATATCCTCTGGATCAGTCCGATGACAGAGCAGGGCACCTATTATATTCTGTCCGATTTCACGGATATGATCGTCGAAGTGGAAAAGAGTTACCTGGATTTCCTGGAATGGGAAGATGTGGTATGGCTGAACAAATCGTATTTCCAGATCAATCTTGCATTCTGCAAGGATTTGGAGATCACGAATTTTGAAACGACTCACTTTTTCGAATTGGACAACAGTGCAACGGATCAGTCTAAGACGGTCGGCTCAAGTGACGTCCGGATTTGGGCAGACGGAGAAGAATTGACTTATTCTATTCCGACCAAGACGGCCACGGGCCGGGATAAAATGGTTTCCGGAGTGGATAATTTCAGAGATTTCTACCAGTCACTCCTGACAGCATCCATCGAAGGCGTCGCAGACTTGACGGAAGAGCAGAAGCAGGCCTACAGAGATGCCGGGGATGAAGGCGCCCAACTCAAAATCATCGTTCATGCAGAGGATGAGGCAACTTTGAGGAATCCCGAGTATTGGACTGAGAACAACAAGAAAGACATGGTCATCAGATTCTATCAGTATAGCGAACGCCGTTCGTTCATGACCATCAACGGGCAGGGCGAGTTTTATGTGCTTTCTTCGTTCGTCGAAAAACTGATGGCTGACGCGGATCGTGTCCTGAATCAGGAACTGATTGAAGCAACCAGCAAATACTAACAGAGAGTATGCAGGCTGCCCGTGCAGCCTGCAATCTCATTGATCATGTCAGGATGTCAAACTATGGAAAATCATATCAAGACCGTGCTGCTGGTCCAGCATTCACATACGGATATCGGATATACGGACCTACAGGAACGAATCATCGACCGGCAGATCGATAACATCCGTTCAGTTATCCGTTCGTTTGATAACGGTGAAAACGGAGATTACCGGTGGGTATGCGAAACGTTCTATATCGTTGAGCGGTTTTTACGGGAAGCCACCGATGAAGAAGCAGATCGCTTTTTTGCACTTGTCAGGCAGAATAAAATCGGTCTTTCCTTGAACTATCTGAACTTCAACGATCTGGTTGACGGAACAGCGTTGACCAGGCAGATCGCGGTTTTTAGATCACTTTTAAAATCCAAAAACATCCGGAATCTCCGTACGGCCATGTGTGCGGATATTACCGGTCTTTCAATGGGGCAGCGGGACGCATTGATCGACAATCAGGTCGAGATGATGTATATGAATGTCAATGCGACGCACTCAAATCCCCCTTTCAACAAAAGACATTTTCCATTCTTTTGGGAGAATGCCGAAGGCAAACGGATCCTGATCTGGAGCGGAGAACATTACAATCTCGGAAACGCCCTCGGATTCCGTCACGAGAAGAGCACAAACGGGTTTTTCGCGTTATTTGTCGGTGATCAATGGAAAGAGGATCCGGTTGATAATCTTCATGACAATCTGGAAACCTACCTGTCGAGAATCTGTGAAGCAGGCTATCCGTACGATTTCCTGCCTGTTTCGGTTTCCGGACTGTTTACGGATAATGCACCTCACAATCCAGAAATCATCCATAACATGCGGGCTTATGCGGCCAAATATCCGGACGGCATCCAATTGAAAATGGTCACCCTCGAAGAGCTTTACGAAACGATCCTGCAAAGAGTGGATGTCTCGGCTTTACCGGTCTACCGGGGCGACATGGCAGATTGGTGGGCTAACGGAATCGGTTGCGTCCCCGTTGCGGTTGCACATTATCAGGATGCGAGACGATTGTACCATCTGCTTTTGGACGAGGCGCCCGATTTTTGTGCCAAGAATGGTGCAAGGCTTGGGGAAGCAGAGGAATATATGCTCTTGTTTGCCGAGCATACATATGGCCATTCGGCCACTGCCTCTCACCCTTTTTCAAAGGATGTCAGAGATCTGGATTTTCGAAATCAGGCCTACGCGTCCCGGGCGCACGAAGTGATGGCCCATCTGTATGACAGATTTGTTCTGGAACAGGGCGGTGTGTTAAAAACCTTTGTTTCCACAGGAACCATTGACGTCCTTCAAACAAGGGGAAAAGCCCTGCCTGCTCCGCTCGGATTTGAACTTGAAGCGGATCCTTCTGTTTCCGGCATGATAATCACTGACGCAGAAGGCCAACCGGTGCCTTCACAATCGACCCGGACATCCAGAGGGTTGACAACCTGGTTCTTGGATACGCGCAATCAGAATCAAAAAACAAACCATTATGTTTATACAGATAGTGAACACGGAGCCGAATCGTTGGCAGAATCCGTGACCACCGGGAATGGTTTTGAAAACCGCTGGTTAAAATTATCTTGGGAAACAGGAAAGGGGTTCACCTCCTGGTTCGACAAAGAAGCGAACAGGGAATTGCTGTCCGATGCAGACGCGGCGTTCATGACGCCGGTATATGAGGTCTCCCCAATTCGACATGACCCGATGGCTGACCGGGGCATGCTGGGTGAAAACATCCGAGGAACTAATTTCAAGGCGTTTATAGGCCGGATCCTTCAGGTAACGCCTCTAGAATCAGGCAGATTATTTACCGATTTAGCGTTCGACCTTCAGCTTGAAGGAGTCATTCGTTGCCGGGAGCTGATCCGTATCTGGAACCCGATCCCACGCGTCGATGTGACACTGCAGTTGTGCAAGGCGCCAACCGAAGATATCGAAAGTCTCTATATGCCTTTGACGCTGCATCTTCCCGGATTTCAGATGTGGGTCCGAAAAGGAAACAAAGAGGCATTCCGCCCCGGACTGGATCAGCTGCCGCAAACCGCTCAGGATTATCTGGTTTCTGATTTCGGTGTGGTTTACAGAGCACCTGATGCCGATGTCGCGTACGGTGTGTATGCTCCGGATACCGCATTGCTGGCCTTCTCTCCGTTTGAAGCCAATGTGAGCAAAGGTTGCGAACCCAGAGCAGAGAATGCAGAGCGCGCGGTTCGGTCTTGGATCATGAACAACACGTGGGAAACCAATTTTACCTTGGACTTGTCCGGGTTCCAGGAATACCGTTTCAGCTTCGTCAAACTGGAAACGGATACCCCGGACCGGTTGTGTGACGCATTGGAAAAATCATGCCGGAAACCATTGGCTATATGGAAACCGGTTCAACCAAAATCAGTATTGTGAGCAAAGGGAGGCTTAACATGACAAGAAAAGAAATGAAACAACGGGCCAAAACCTGTTTAGGGGGTCAAATTTTCGCAGGAAAATGGCTTATTGCATTAGTATTCGTTCTCCTCGTGAGCGCGATTTCCAGCACTGCTTCGGCCATCACGTTCGGTATTGCTTCATTGCTTCTGACAGGACCTTTGTCGTTCGGATTATGCTTTGTGTTTTTGAAGCAGGCCAGGGACGGGAAAGAGATGTCCTTCGCAGATCTGTTCAAAGGCTTTACAGCGAATTTCGGAGATAATTTTTTGATCGCATTGATGACTTCGATTTATATCTTCTTGTGGTCTTTGTTGTTCATCATCCCGGGGATCATCAAATATTATGCCTATTCCATGAGTTACTATGTAAAGGCGGATCACCCGGAAATGGACTGGTCCGAATGTATCAAAACGAGCCGGATGCTGATGAAAGGGCACAAATTCAAACTGTTCGTGCTGCAGCTTAGTTTCATCGGATGGTATATCGTCGGTATGCTGTGCTTAGGAATCGGCGTTTTGTGGGTGGATGCCTACTATCGGGCAACTGAAGCTCAATTCTATGACTCCATCTGTGGGAGAACGGAGAAAGAGCAAACAGAACCTGCCGAGCAGACGGCGTAAGAAAATTCATACAGAAACACAAAAAGCAGAGGCTGGGAAGTCTCTGCTTTTTGGTATGGTTTTCAAAAGAATGAAAATCAAGAACCGAAAAATGCATTCAATTCGTTGATGCGGGCAGTGGCCGTGGTGGCGACCAGATTGTTGAGAATGATGACTTTCTGGATCCCTTTCGTATCCACCAACTGTGCAAGTGTCATTTCTTTGTAGTATCTGTAATCGACGATGTAAACATATTCAAATGAATCAACGAGGAAGGGTGCAAATGCATTTCCGAAAGATTCCTTGACGAGCAAAACCGAGGAACCGTCATGTTTGTCAGGATTATGGATCTCGCTGTAGGCAAAGTCTCCTCCTAAAAAAGTCAGATACTTATTGCTGGTCTTTGAGACACCGTTGATGATGCCGTATGTGGTATATTTCGTGCCGTTGCCGTCATAATGGATAATATCATTGGTACTGTTCGGCTTGAATGTTACGACTGTGTCCGGATTCGATTTCAGGGAAGCGGGCTGACCGGCATCGGCATACAAAGTGCCCAGAAATCCGGGTATTTCATTCGTCGTTCTGTAATCGGACAACGCCATGGGAGAAATTCCCATCTCCTGACAGACGCAAACATAGGCATAATAAGCGCCCAAAGCGGTCCAGTGATGATCCGTTCTGAAATACAGATATTCATCTTTGTGATTGGTCAGTTCGTCTAGGATCTGAACTTTGCGGACATTGTCCCCCACAACCGAAAAGATGTAGCGGATGGCGTCTTTGGCTGAAGAAGCGCCCAAACTGGTCGCGGTCGATTCGGGCAGATTGATCGAATAGGACAGTGGAACCAAAACGTTATAGACCTGAGCTTTGCCGCTGAGAGCCTCGGCTGCCTTGTTGATCGCCTGGGCATATTTCAGCGCGGCAGTGGTGTTGAATGCATACAGTTCATATGCCGTATCACCGGACACATACAGGTTGTTGATCGTCTGTCCTTCGACTGGGTTGACAGGCTGATCTGTTTCGGATTCGTGGTCTTTGATATATTGGTCGATATCATCGGGGATTTCTGTCGGTATGTCCTCTCCATGTTCGGTGATCTTGATGCTGACAGACTGGATCCCGTAAGCTGATTTCATAGTCTGAGAGGCCCGGATCATGCCTTCACGGAGCGGATAAGTATCCGCATACCAAACAGATACTTCCTTCGTAAAATCACCTGACCAGAACGAGGACCAGGTCAACGAGGGAAAAGGAGTCAGCTCCCGCTTTTCCGTTTCAGAAACAGTTGGCCGCAAAAAGAACAGCAGACCGATCAAAAAGCCGATGCCAAGCAACGCGAAAAAAGAGATGATCTTGATCTTGGAAACCTGATCCTTTTCACGGACGAACGTCGGCGTTTCCCGCCTCACATCCCGCCATTGAGGGATCTCATCATGATTTGGTTTTTTTGCCTTTTGCTGATCGGACTCGTGCTTTTTGTTTTGCTGGTCTTCACCCAGCAAAGCCGAAATCGGATCGAATTGTTCGGATTGATTTGACATGACGGACCTCCTTTTTCAGAATTGCGTATATAAGAACGGATTGTAATTCTGACCTGCCAGATACAGGGCAGACAGAACGACCAAAAGAATGGGCAAAACCACGGACAAAACCCGAACGACGGGGCGCAAGCCTCTTTTTTTGTAGGCCGCGTAGTCCAGCAGACTGTGCAAATAAGGGATGATCGGCGTACAGGCCACGATAGCCGCAGGCAGCAGAAAACAATTGTTGAGCAATGTCAGGCTGGTCGTCAGATCCCAGAAGGGATTTCCGTTGATGCAGAACAATCCGCCCAACACGTCGAGCATGACGGACATGTCGGAATATCTGAACAGGATCCAGCCGAAGAACAAGAGGACAAGGGTGATGCTCCTTCTGGCCACATACGCACCTTTTGAAGGTTCTTCCTTAAAGTCGATGATGCGTTTTTCGATACACAAAATCAGGAAGAAGTAAAGACCCCACAGCAGGAAATTCCAGCCTGCGCCATGCCAAATGCCTGTCAAGACCCATACGATGAACAGATTGAGATACTGGCGTGCGATCCCTTTCCGGTTTCCTCCGAGCGGGATATAGACGTAATCCCTGAAGAAACTGGATAGGGAAATGTGCCATCTTCTCCAGAAATCCGTCATGGAATCAGCCATATAGGGATAGTTGAAGTTTTCAAGGAAATGGAAGCCCGACATCAGTCCCATGCCGATGGCCATGTCGGAGTAGGCGGAGAAGTCCAGATAGATCTGCAGCATGTAGGCAAGGGAACCGAGAAAGACAGTCACTGCAGCGGCATTATGGATGCCCTGACCGGATACGGGGACCAATGTGTCTGCCAGGGCTCCCAGCGTATTGGCCAGGAGTGCCTTTTTGGCCAGACCGACAGCAAAACGGGTGATGCCTTTGCTGAAATCCGAAAGGTTCAGTTCCCGGTCTGTCAACTCTTGAGCAACGGTTTTGTACCGGACGATCGGGCCGGCGATACATTGATAGAAAAGTCCGGCATACAGCAGCAAAAGATAGTACTTCTTTTGTGCAGGGACTTCTGAACGGTATACGTCAACGACATAAGAAATCAGCTGAAAAGTGTAAAATGAGATACCGATGGGCAGGATGATCTGAGGGATGTGAGCTGTCGGTGCAAACCAACGGGCAAACTCTGTGGACAGAAATGTCGTGTATTTAAAGAAAGCCAGTGCGCCAAGACAGATGACCAACGTCAGGATCAGCGTGAGACGCATCATCTTTTTAGCTTTGAGCGGTGAACCGGATCCGGACATTTGCTCCTTTGCTTTTTCAATCTGAATGGCACCGAAATAGCAAACGAATGTCATGCCACAAAGGACCAGGAGCAGCCAGGGACCGGACCATGCGTAGAAGATAAGCGAAAAGACCAGCAAAACGATGTTTCTGGCCTTGTTGGTCTTCATGAAGGTGCTGATGGCTAAGCAAAGTGCAAAGAACAGAAAAATGAACAACAGATCTGCAAAAACCATGTACGACGACCTCCATTAGACTCGCCTCATAGTATAACATGAATAGTTATTGAAAACAATGGAAAAGAAAAAAGAAAAGTCGTTCGCGGAAGGGAAAGTGAGTTGACTTTTCACCTGATGAAGATTATAATGAGGAAAACAAAACAAGAGTAGAAAGCAGGGCGTCAAGTGCCGGTGTGACAGGGAGTTGCATATCGGACGAAGGACGGCTGTCCGCGGTCCTGTTTTCGCATCCCGCTTGGTGAACAAAGGAACTTCTTTCCTTTTGGATTTCCATACCGGGGAAGGAGGTTTTTTATGCATTCAACTAGAGTGATCAAACACGCAGTGCTGGTCCGCATTGCTATCGCAGCCGTATGCTCGGCTCTTTATTTCGTGCTTTGTTCCTACGCAACGATTAAGATCCCGAACATCAATCTGCATATCACGGTTGCTCCGCTTGTCATCATCGTGGTGGCGGCCTTGTACGGCCCCCTGGACGCGACTGCGGTGGCATTCATAGGAGCCTTTTTGGATCAGGCAGTTGGTCCTTACGGTCTCACCCCGACGACGCTTTTGTGGTGCGTTCCGCACATGGCAAGAGGCTTGCTCATTGGTATTTTTGCCTTGATCCTGTTCCGCAAGAAAGCCTATTGTGAAGACAAAAAAGCACTATTTATTATTGTTTGTTCGGTTGTCGCACTGATCGTGACGGTGCTGAACACAGGCGTGATCGCGGTGGATGCGATTATTTTCGATTATTACACGCACAGCCTCGTTTTTGCCTCTCTTGCGGCTAGGTTGGTGCTGGGTGTCGTTACATCCGCAGTCCTCAGTGTGGTTGCCTATCCTGTAATCAAGGCTCTCAGAGCTGCCGGATTCGGCAGGGTCATACCGGAAGAACAAAACAATACGGAACAGACTGACTCGACGGAGCGGGAAAATACGGAATCATGATTCGAACAGAGAAAGAAGCTATTGCTTATATTCATGAGCATGGCTGGAAAAAGACCGAACCAGGATTGACGCGGATCAAGGGTTTACTCTGTGCATTAGGTTCACCTCAGGAAAGATTGCATTTCGTTCATGTGGCCGGGACCAACGGCAAGGGCTCTGTTTGCGCCATGCTGGCCCGCATCTTTCGGGAAGCAAACTATCAAACCGGCCTTTTCATTTCTCCTTACTTGGTTAATTTCAAAGAAAGAATCCAGCTGAACGGACGCAACATCTCTTCCGCGGATCTGATCCGCTATACCGATTTGGTCCGTACAGAAGCGGAAAAAACAAACGAGCGGTACAGCGAATTTGAACTGATCCTTGCCATCGGACTATGCTATTATGCCGACCGGGGCGTTCAGATTGTGGTTCTGGAAACCGGTTTGGGAGGGCGTCTCGATCCGACGAACGTGATCCCGAAGGCCGAGCTTTGCGTGATCACAGAAGTCGACATGGATCACATGGAGATACTGGGTCACACAGAAGAGGCGATCGCCCGTGAAAAAGCAGGGATCATCAAAGAGCGGTGCCCGGTGTTATACGGCGGATCTAAGGCAAATGTATTGTCCGTGATCAGAGCCGCAGCAGATGAGAAGCATGCCGTTTTATACGAGGCGGATCATCAGGCTGTAGACCAGGTTTCTTTTGATTTTGACCGGACTCGGATCCGGTTGAAAGACGGACGAGAGATCGGCGTTGGATTGAAAGGGCCCTATCAGGTTGATAACGTGCTCACGGTATTAGCTGCTGTCCAGGTGTTGAGACAGACATATAAGATCTCGGACGGAGCCCTTAGGCGAGGTTTATCAAATGCCAGATGGCCAGGGAGATTTGAGTTTTTGTCTCTCAATCCGCCCTGCATTTTCGACGGAGGACACAATGTCCAGGGTGTAACTGCCGCTGTAGAGGGATTCAAAACATATTTTCCGGGGCAGAAAGCCTGCATCCTGACGGCTGTGATGGCGGATAAGGATTATCGGCCCATGGCCGAGAAACTGAAAGAAATCGCCGGCCCTGTCGTGACGGTTGATTTTGACAATCCGCGGGTTCTAAAAGCCGACAGGTATGCCGAAACGCTCCGGTCGGTCGGACTGAAAGCAGTTTCAGCCGAGTCGGTATTGAACGGGATGCAGAAGGCATTACTCATATCAAGAGAGAAGCATGTCCCGATACTGATCGTGGGTTCGCTCTATTTCTACGCGCCGGTCAAAAAAACAATCAAAGAGGCTATTGCTGTTCAACCGAACAGATAAGCATATTGGTGAGTTCGAAACCATCCTCACCACAAAAACAAAACTAGGGGGGCGTTCCGAAAGCGGAACGCATCAAAAAAATGAACACTGTCAAACAGAATCGTCGTCAGATTCAATTCGTTTTGCAGGGTGCCGTGATCGCGGTGCTTTACGTAGCGCTGACTGAGCTGTCAACATTGGTTGGGATGTCCAGCGGCGTGATCCAGGTCCGCATTTCAGAGGCTCTGTGCGTATTGGCCGTTTTTACGCCCGCTGCCATACCGGGGCTGACATTGGGATGTATGATATCCAATCTGCTGGTACCCGGCGTCGTTTGGGCCGATATTGTTTTCGGGTCTTTTGCGACATTGATCGGAGCCACTCTTGCCTACCTGTTCAGAAGATTTCCGTTTTGGATCGCTCCGATCCCTACGATCCTCGCCAATGCGCTGATCGTTCCGTTTGTACTGGCTTATGCATACGGTGTCGAAGATGCCATTTGGTTTATGATGCTGACTGTGGGTGCCGGAGAAGTTATTGCGGCAGGCATCCTGGGCATCCTTCTGTATTTGGCTATCCGCAGGATCGCGCCGAAACTGTTTATGGATCTTTATTGCGGACCCGAACTGAAAAAGAAAGACGAAGAGCCTAAAGCAGACTCTTCCGGCGACAATGATCCCAATTCGGCGGGATAAGATATGCAAAATTTAAGTGCGGACACAGGACCCTTTGTGTTGGAAGGGAATGTGCCCGCACTTTTTTATAAAACAAGCCGGTCGATCCAATTGGAAACGACCGGCTATGTTATGGGGCCTAATGTTTTACGTCAGTCTACGATGAACCTTTCAATGGCTTTGAAAAGATCATCTGCATTCTTGTCGTCGTGAACTTTGACTTGAATCGGTTTCATCATATCCAAACTGAAGATACCGAGCAAGGATTTTCCGTCGACAATATAGCGACCCGAGATCAGGTCCACATCACCATTGAAGTTGATTAAAATTCTGACGAGGTCCTGAACATCTTTAATTGTTACAAGACGGATGTTTTTCGTTTTCATATTTTTGTCTCCCCCAAAAAAGATTTTTATCTGTTCTCATTTTACTCATCCGGGCTTTGGATGTCAATATGTTGGAACGCAATTCTTATCCCAGCTCAGCTTTAAGTTTTTCCGCTTCCTGTTGGACAAAATCTGCGATGGAGCGGACGGTTTCTTCTTCGAGCGGATTCGGGATGCCGGCTTTTTCAAGTGTCTCGAAGTATCCGTATTTTCCTCCCATGGCGCACAGTTTCAAGTAACTGCCCCATGCGTCTTTGCCGTTGACCTGGTCCCGGAACAGGGAGAATGCGCCCAATTGTGCAAGTGCATAATCCACATAATAGAAGGGGAAGAGGAAAATATGCTGTTTCTGCATCCAATAGCCTCCGCTTTCCAGGAAGGCGTTGCCGTCATATTTTCTCCAAGGCATATACTTTGCTTCGATTTCCTTCCAGAAAGCGCGCCAGTCTGCAGGTCCTGATGTCGGATTTTCGAAAACCCTGTGCTGGAATTCGTCTACCGAGACCAGATACGGGATCGTCTTGACGGCGGAAGTGAAATGGGCATATCTGTATTTGTTTGTCTTGTCCCCGAAGAAACGCTCCATATAGGGGTAGGCGAAATGCTCCATGGTCATCGAATGGATCTCGTTGATCTCACTTGTCGATGAAGCCAGATCCGGTAAAGGCTGACGGCGGGAAGCATAATAGAATTCAAAAGCGTGCCCGGCTTCGTGAGTCAGCACATCGATGTCGGCCGATGTTCCGTTGAAGTTGGAGAAAATGAACGGAGCTTTATACTGGGAGATCGATGTACAGTATCCGCCTGCTCGTTTCCCGTCTTTCGTGACCAGATCGAACAGTTCATAATCAGTCATGAACGTGAAGAATTCTTTGGTCTCGGGGGACATCTCGGAATACATATCCAGTGCTTTGGCGACCAGTTCTTCGGGAGTTCCGATGGGATTGGCGTTTCCGTCCGGGAAAACGAATTCCTCATCGTACATCTGGAGGGTATCCACGCCGATACGTTCCGCTTGTTCCTTGTACAGCTGCTCACAGATCGGGGTGATATATTTTCTGACGGCTTCCCGGAAGGCGGCCACCTTTTCGGCATTGTAATCATATCTGCCGCGGCTCAGATACACATAATCGATATAGCTGTTGAATCCCAGTTTTTTCGCGATGGTGCATCTCAATTTGACCAGTTTCCCGTATTGCTCTTCAAGAGCAGGAGCGATTCCTTCATAGAGTTTGGCCCACTCTAAAAAGGCTGCCCGTCTTTCTTCGCGATCCGTTGACTGCATGTGCCGCAACAAACCGTAGAAATTGCACGTCTCTCCCATGAATTCCACGGAACAGGTTGCGACCGTTTTCGAGTAGGCCGTTTTCAGATTGTTCTCTTTGATGGACGGCAGAATGATGGACGGTTTCATGAGTTTTTCACTGATTTCCGCATTCTTGAACAACTGCAAGCCGTATTCTTTTTCGAACTCGGAACGGAAGGGACTCTTGAGCAGAGCTTGTGTGCATTTCTTCATGAGCGGCATGGTTTTGGGCATGGCGGTGTTGAAGAATTTCATCTCTCCGTCATAAAACTCGTCTTTCATGTTGATCGTATTACGGACATAGGCGAGCACATATTGTGTTTCGATCTCGCTCATTTTCGTTTGATAGTCCAAAAAATACCGGTTCGCCTCTTCATATGAGGAGGCGTTTTTGAACGCCTTGAGAAAAGTCTTTACTTCTTTTTCAAATGCCTTGAGATTGGGTCTTTCGTACTTAAGATCTTTAAATTTTTCCATGGTCGAGCTCCTATTTGTATTTGCTTACAAGATAATCTATGGCCTCAAGATATCCGGCGCTTTTCTTGCCCGCGATTACTTTTTCGGCATAGAGGGAAACATACGAAATGTTCCGAAAAGTTTCTCTTTGATGGATATCTGACAGGTGAACTTCAACAGTAGGTATATCCACTGCACGAAGCGCATCCAGAATCGCGATGCTGGTATGTGTGTAAGCTCCGGGATTGATAACGATTCCGTCGCATTTCCCGTATGCTTCCTGGATTTTCGTGACCAAATCACCTTCGTGATTCGATTGATAGATTTCAAAATCTATGCCTTTTGTCCGGCATCTGTCCGCAACGGCCTCGCATAGGTCGGCATATGTATCTGTGCCGTAGATCGCAGGCTCGCGGATCCCGAGCATATTGATGTTGGGCCCGTTAATGATCAATAATCTCATTTTTGAAAGTCCTCCATGATGGATTGAACGGCGGCTTCAACGGTGGATTGATTCACCAGAGTCCGGTCCGCAAAAAATGAATAGAGAGGGAAGCGCCGTGCATACATTTCTCTCAGATCGCCTGAAAGGGACAAGGGTCTGCCTTCCCGACTGAGCTTTTCCAGCGGACGCTGTACCCACCAGATGACACCGTTTTGGTGTAAGGGATCATAGTTGTCCTCGCGGGTTACTACGCCTCCTCCGGTCGCGATGATGACGCCTGACATTTTGCCTGCATCGATGACAGCATCATGTTCCAGATCTCGAAAGCCTGTCTCGCCCGATCTTTCAAATATTTCGGGAATTGAGCGATTCGATCTTTCAACGATCAGCTGATCCGTGTCGATGACAGGACGATCCAATTGTTTTGCCAGAGCCTGTGCCAAAACGGTTTTGCCGCAGCCGGGCATACCGATCAAAACAATATTGCTCATTTGTTTCGCAACGCTCGAAATGGTTGTTTCAACAAAATCGGCAGAAGGCAAAGCTTCCGTTCCCAAAAACAGTTTGCATGCTTCCACTGCCTGAGCGACCAGCATGGGTAATCCGTTCGTTGCAGGGATGTTCAGTCGCTCGGCCTGCAAAAGCAGGGCGGTCTTCTGGGGGTTGTAGATCATGTCCAGGACGCCCTCCAGTTTCGGGAAAGCAGAGAGATCGACCGGGCTGACCCCGTTTTTCGGATACATCCCGACCGGCGTGCAGTTCACGATGATATCGGCGTCTGCGTGCTTGGACAAATTCTGATAATTATCCGGTCCGGATCTGGATATGACCGTGACGGATGCGGCACCAAGGTCCCGGCATACGACCCGCGCCGTGAGAGACGCTCCGCCGCTGCCCAGCACCAGCACTTTTCTGCCCTTCAATTCAATGTGGCTCCTGGAAACCATGTAGGAGAATCCTGCATAGTCCGTATTGTCGCCGATCAGTCTTCCTTGCGTATCTTTTGTGATGGTATTGACGGACCCGATCCTTTTTGCAGCGGGTGAAACGGAGTACAAATAGGGAATAACCGTCTGTTTGTAAGGGATCGTGACGTTGAGAGCGTCAAATGACCCGGCTTTCAAGAATGCCCCAACTGCATCCGCATCCGGCAATTCGATCAGATCATAGGCATAATCAGCCAAAAGGGCGTGTATTTGAGGTGAATAGGAATGGGACAGATGCTCGCCAAGCAATCCGCACCGCATTTGGCTGAATCCTTTGAACATATCATCAGTCCCCCTTTCTCCAATATATCCTTATTATATCCGCTTTGTGTCCGCTTTGAAAAGTGTTTTTTGACATTTTGGATGACACGGACAAAAAAGAAAAGCTTTTTTCTATTTCATCTGCAAACTGCCGGTATGTTTCCCGGTTTCGTGGTATAATAAAATGTAATCCGGAATAATTAGAAAGGCAAAAGCATGTTCACTTGGAATCGCATCAGACAGGGATTAACATTGTGGCGGATCTTATCAGTCGCGTTTGTGGTCTCGATTATGTTTTCTTTATGGAATCTGGTGTGGTTCAACTTTTCTTCGCTGCCCAGACCTTTTCTGCTGGTTTGGCTGATCTTGAGCCTTGTGGGGCTGATCATTTCTATCGTTTTTCTGAGAGAAGATCAACCGCGTTTTTTGGACTGGCTGTTCGTCTTGGCCGGCTGTTTGTATCTTGTCCTGCTTTTGGATGTGACTTGGTTTTCCAGGGCATGGACTCCGATATGGACCAGCGAAGAAGTGAGAGAACATTATTTCGAGACATCGGTCAATCTGCAGCCCCTGCATACGATCATACAGTACCTGTCAGGATACAGGAACGGTTATTTCGGTACTGTGACAACAGCTGCGAACCTGATCGGAAATGTGATATTGCTGATGCCTGTCGCCTTTTTCGGCCCGCTTTTTGTCAAAAAACTCCGCAAGTGGTACCTCCTCTTGCCGTCTGTGATCCTGCTGACTTTCACGATCGAAGGTGTGCAGATGCTGTTTACCTGCGGAGCGTTCGATATGGATGATGTCATATTGAACGTCTTCGGGGCGATGATGGCATTCCTCGTTTTGTATCTTTTAAAGATATGGACAAGAATCGAACAGGTCGGACCCAAGAAAGATCGACCTGAGGAATCGGCAGGGTCAGATCAAACGATCCAACCTGCCAAACCGAGCCCGGAAGAGAAAAAGCTGTATGTCTCCTGGAAAAAGTCGACGGCGCGAAAAACCGAAGAAGAGAAGAAAGAGAAAGGAAAAAAATGATGAAATATGACGTTGCGATCATTGGAGGCGGTATCGGAGGATTGATGGCTGCCTATCAGATCAAGAAAAACGACCCTTCCCAGAAAGTGGTCATACTGGAACGCGGATACGAACAGGAAAAAAGAAAATGTCCCGCAGGCGCCGGTCAGAAATGCGTTCACTGCAAAGTCTGCTCCATTTCGGGCGGGTTCGCCGGTGCCGGTGCTTTTTCAGACGGGAAATTTAATCTGGGAACCGCTTACGGCGGCAGCATAGGCGAAGAACTCGGAGAACGGGTCGCCATGCAATATATCAATGAAGTGGATCACGTTCTGGAAGGATTTGCGGATGATTATCCGCCGCTGTATCAGTCCAGCGAGGCTTTGAAACTGAAATGCCTCCAGAATAACCTGCGTCTGCTGGATATGAACGTTCGCCACCTGGGTACAGACAGAAACTATAAAACCATGCTGCGCCTGATCGAGCACCTGAAAGAGCAAGGCGTCGAAATGAGAGCCAGGACGGAATGCCAGGATATCGACCGAACAGAAGGCGGCTACAGCCTGAAGATCGAGTGCGGAACCAAAAAAGAAACCGTAGAGACGACGCATGTGATCATTGCAACGGGCCGCAGCGGCGCGGATTTTGTCAAAAAAATGTGCTTGAAATTCGGTGTGCACATCAACGCGAATGCGGTGGACATCGGGGTTCGTGTTGAAATGAAAGATGTGATTTGGAGAGAGTTCTCCTCAGTGATTTACGAACCCAAAATACTCTACAGAACGAAGACTTTTGAGGACAGAACCAGAATGTTCTGCTTCAATCAGGGCGGACTTGTATCCGCTGAGAACAATCACGGCGTTATTACGGCCAACGGACATTCCTTTGCCGAGCCGGAAAAGAAAACCGAAAACTGCAATTTTGCCATCCTCTATTCCATTCATTTTGAGGGGGATTTCGACAAGCCGACCGAATATGCAGAAAATATAGCCCGGAATATGAATTTCGCCGGCGAGGGCAATATCATCGTTCAGCGTTTTGGAGATCTGAAACGCGGACGCAGGACGAACGCGCACAGACTGGCGGCGAATTCGGTCATCCCGACTTTGGAGGCTTTTCCCGGCGATTTGTCGGTCGTCATGCCGTACCGCGCTCTGACCAATATCATTGAAACGCTGGAGGCGCTGGATAAAGTGGCGCCCGGAACGGCAAACGATGACACGTTGCTTTACGGATGCGAAAACAAATATTATTCTATCCGCCCGCAGCATGACGGCAATTTCGCAATCGCCAGCGGGATGTATCTGATCGGGGACGGTTCCGGAATCACCAGAGGATTGTCGCAATCCGGCGCGATGGGTCTCTATGTCGGAGACAAAATCACGAACCACTGACAGTTTTTCGATCTGCTTCATTGAAAGGAGGCTCTAAAAATGGTTAAAAAGGATACCATTGATGTTTTTTGGAATCAGGAAACGGATTCAATCGTTCTTTCCAATAAGGACATGAATGCCTCTGCAGGTGTGACAGTCCGGCTCAAGTTCTCGGATCTGTCTGGGCATGTTTTCTGCGATATTCACAGAACCATGCGGATCGAACCCGGAAGAAGCGCAGACGTTTGGAGACTGCCGGGTCCGAAGGATCCCTTCGTTCAGATCTTTATCGGCGGAGCGGATGGAGCCGAGAGCGCTGCTCCTGCTCCGAGGGAGATGTTTAGCCCGCATCGGATGGATTTGCGTCTATATGATCTTTCGGGAAATGAAGTGATCGCGCATCAATATGAGAGACAGGGCGGAAAAAAGCAGTGATCCCTGCATCAGCTGTTTTGCATTTAATGACAAAAGCTACCCATTTGACTCGGGTAGCTTTTTGCGTTGTTGGATGCTATTAACCCATCTGTGAACCGTCTTGGATGGCTCAGTGCGCCAGCTCATCTCTTCGGATGATCTCGTCCTGAGCATTTTTACTCATGTCGACAAATATGGCGCTGTATCCCGTGATACGCACTGTGAGGTCACGGTAGCATTCGGGACAGGCCTGGGCGGATCGCAAGGTCTCGGTGTCTGCAACACTGATCTGTATCTGCAGACCGCCTTTTTTGAAATAGGTCGTCAGCAGGGAATTCAGGAGCAGAGCACCGTTTTCTCTTTTCAAAATATCAGATCCGATCCTAACATTCAATGCTCCGGAATGAAGTCTGTCCGTGGGCAGAGAAGCCACTGAATTGAGAAGCGAAGTGAGACTGCTGACGTATCCGACGCTGGGGGACAGGTTTTCGCTGAGCGGTTCACCGGCTTTTCTCCCGTCCGGTGTCGCGCCGAATTCGTGCCCGAAATAGAGGTGATTCATATCATTGATCGTGACATTGAGCGTCAAAACGTCCCGTTCTCCTTTTTCGTCGAGGCTTTCCTCATCCAGGATGTCCAGAAGAAGGGTCATCAGGCGACGTGCGTGTCCGTCTGCAAGGGCGTTGTCAGTTCCGTATTTCGGAGCCTTTTGCGCAAAGTGGAGGAGATCGGGACGGTTTTCGAAATTGTCATGACAGGCATCTAATAATACCTGCAATGTGCAAATTTTCTTTTTGAAAACGAGTTCTTCGATCGAGGACAACATGTCCGCAGCTGTGCCGATGTTGCGCAGGAGCGCATAGAATGCATAATATTTCGAACCCCCGTCGTACCTGCTTCTCCCTTTGTCGACACAGGTTCCCAAAAAGGCATCATGAAAACCCAAATGACCATTGGAAGGCATCCGCTCTGGATGAGAAAAGGTCTCTCTGTAGCAGCGGAACGGTTCTTTCAGGGAGGCCCTAAAATGGTCCGCGATGGCATTGTACAGGGCATCCATGTCCTGAATCGACGAAGACTCATTCAGCACTTGCATGATGATCTCCGGGAGATAACCTCCGACAGAACCGATGATCACTCCGCAGGAATCAATATCTGCCCAGTTGCAGGGATGGATCGAATAATTGTATGCACTGACCCGGTCAACGCCTGAATGAAGATAAGCCGGAATGACAACATCATCGTTGTAAATCAGGAACGACGCATTCTTCATAGCTTTCCTGACAACGATGTCCCAGATTTCTTGTTGGATTCGGCTGTGATATCTGAATATGATGACCGGATTTTTCAGTCGGGGCTCAACATGCGAAAGCATCAGTTCAGTCAATTCGTTACAGCCGTCTGTGCCGTCCGGCGCCAGCCCGCCCAGCGTAAAATAGGTGGGAGAGTCGAAGCATTGATTACGATCCCATCCGGTATAGTGTCCCCCTAAAGCCGGGTTGCCCATCTGGTGCTCGCCTCTGCCCAGATGCAGGGAACACTTGCTGTAGAAATCGTCGATCAGTGCGCCAGCCTCTTCTTTCGTGAGCACGCCTGTTGAGATGTCTCTCTGATAGAGAGGCAGCAAAAACTGGTCTATGCGGCCGAATGAGATACAATTGACTGGAGCACCTGCATAGATCATATAGACCGTAAAAACGAAAACCATCAGCTGCAGGGCATCACGGAAAGATCTGGGTGCTTCGGTGAGCAAGGATTCGCAGACGGCGGCCATATCAGGACGTCCCTTTGTGAGGGCCGCTTCACCATAGCGGCGGATATATATTTTCATCGCTTCGTAGCAAAGAAGCATTCCCCGGATCTGAGAAACTTCGTTCGGATCATGTTTGCCCGACTGCAAAGATTCGACCTTTGCAGTCAAGCCGGGAAGCCCCAACCGGATGGCGGTCGAAAAATCCAGCGTCAGGTGACCGCCGTTTTGGTTGATGATCGGGTTGTTGCGGAGTCTCATCGATTGAACCAGTTTGACAAACCGCGCCTCTTCCTGTTCGTCCGGCACTCTGTCTACGTACCTTCCGAGCAGGAGATCATTCTCTGAAATGGGTAAAGAGCAGCGGGATAATACCTGGCAAAGACCTTTGCCCATAAGGATAGGTTGTGGTTCTGATTCAAAATCGTTCCATGCCTCATCGATCAGGAAATGCCGCTCGATGAGGGTGCTTTTTTCATCTTTTTCAGAAATCAGGCGGATCGCTTCATCGATCAGCGCTCTGCCCATTTTGACAGCATCGATTTCCATTGATTTGTTGCCTCCAAAAAAAGGGCTGCATTCAAACAGCCCTCATCTATATTAACCAGGAATATGCGTCTCCATGAATTTAAGAACATCTGCCATGGGCGGGATCGCTGTGGTTGCACCGATCGGCTGAATACAGTGAGAAGCGACGGCATTTCCGAATTGTGCGCTTCTTTCCATATCCCAGTCGTTGGCCAACCCGGTCAGGAAACCGGCACAGAACGAATCACCTGCACCCGTCGTGTCGACTCTCTTGATCCCGGAGTAGGTGGGCAGATACTTGTATTCGCCTTTGACGGGAGAGATCATCGCGCCGCGTTTTCCGACTTTGACGGCAATATGGGTCGAACCCAGGTCGTGCAGTTTGTCTGCGATCTTTTCCGGATCTTCTTCACCGGTCAGCTTGGCTGCTTCCTCAATGGAGGGGATGAAATAATCCAAGTAGGGAAGAGTTTCCCGGATCTTGGGAAGCCAAATATCTGCAAAATCCCATGCGGTATCCATGACCGTGATCTTACCCAGTTCACGGGCCCGTTTCATCACTCTGGCAGCAGGCGCGCCGTCGAAGGCGGTCAGGAGCAGCGCTCCGCCGATAAAGATGATATCGCATTCCTGGATCAGTTCGTCCGGAATATCCGTATCGGTAAAAGCGGCGGCAGACGCGGGATTATATAAGAAAGAGCGTTCTCCGTCTTCTGAAATCAGAACAGTGGAAACAGTAGTGCCGACAGTTTTAGACGTCATGACACCCTTGATATCAACGCCGTAAGAAGAAATGGTTTTTTTGAAGAAATCGCCCATCATATCATCACCGACCAACGCGGACATGACGACGGGGACGCCTAATTTCGCCAAATCAGCGGCGGCATTTGACGCGCAACCGCCCACATGAGTGGAAAGAGAATCAACAGCGACCAGGGTGCCGGGAGCAGGGAGCTCATTGACCGGTCTGATCATGATGTCGACGGTGATACTGCCAATACAAAGAATCTTTTTCATAAAGCAAAAACTCCTTCAAGTCTTATAGCCTTATTATAGTTTGAGTCCGGTTTCAAGTCAAGCCCCCAAATCCTTTTTACTCGACCGCCAAAAGGTTTTTTCCGGGCCTATGGGCAGACAGGCCAGATTCGTCCGTCGCTCGATAGTTGATACAGGTTTGACAATTGCTGGGGCTGTTGCTATAATGGAATCTGGACAAGGACGGAATTGCTCCGTTGCCGGAAAAAACAGGTTCAGCGGTTTGGAGATAGATTGGAAATGAAAAGAGTCATTGCTTTATTGATTTGCCTTGCTTTGGTCGGGTGTTTTCTGCCTGCTTGCGGGAATGAAAACACTCCTGAAGAGAGGGAATCTCAAACAAACAACACGGAAAGCCCGGCTGAAACGGGAGAACCGGCAGAAACCGGAGAAAGGGGAACTGAGACTGAAGACAGTTCGGTCCCGGATTATCCCAAGTTTGTTTCTCCTTTCGGCGACCTGACAGACAGACCGGGCGTGCAGAAACTTGCCTCTTCGCTAGGATCGCTTCTGGATACGATTAAAAACATCCAATGGGAGACCACATTTTTTGACGATCTCAGGTCTCTTCTGGATGTGCATTATGCCGGTCAGATCCTGGCCCGTGTTCCGGATTACAACTTAGATGTTCAAATGTCAGGAGAATTGGGAACAGGGTTGACGGTGGATTTGCTAGACTCCGGAACTCCGGGAAAAATCAGCGCATCTTTGCTGGCTTCACACGACGGTTCGATTTACATCTATTACCCTGTGTCAGATGCATATTGTGACTATTCGGTCGGGGAAGACGGTCAATCCGTCTTTACGGAAATGGGTCTGGATGGAACGACGCTGCTGGCTTTTCTGGGCTTCTTCCTCGTCAAAGGTCTGCCGGATACCGGGATCGATCTAAACGATTTTTCATCTTTAGCCGAAATCGATGCGGAAAATGCGGCAAAACTTTTGGAGTCGTTGCCGGAGTTGCTGAAAAAGATCGGAGCAATCGATTTTGCCAAGCCGGTCGGCGAGCAGATCCGGGCCCTTTATACGCGCGTTGCACAATGGTTGCTGTCTTTCCAGGATTCTTCTGAAAATGAGGCCATCAGAATTAGCGAGGAGACGATCACCATTCGCGGGGAAGAACTGACGGTGAAAAAGGTCAGTTTGTCTCTGACTCACTTATGGGAACTGGTTGCCTCAGACTTGGAAACGGAAGTTCATATCGATCAGACATTTTCACTCCTGTTCGCGGAAAAACGGCTGGTCGGCATCATCTTGTCTGACGATCTCTCAAACAACAGTTTCCGCTTGCTTCTCCCGACACAAAACAATCCTTCGGTGGCATTTGAGGTGTCACTTCACGACGGGGATGTCATCCACGAATGGGCTCTGGCGGTCGGACCGTCACAGATTGAGGTGACGGACGGGCTGGCCGCTTCGGTCACCGTGGAAGCGCGAACGGTCGAAGAGGAAACCATTTCAAAAATTGAATCGTTGAATATGGAAATCCAGGTCTATCCGGGCAAGCCGTTGCCGCAAGTTGAGATCCAAATCACGTTAATGAGCAACGGGAAGCAGAAGGCGGGCCCCGACCTGTCGGGCGTTCCTGATGAGGCTGAGAGATCATATGACATCATTGTCTCCAAGAACGACCAGACGATTTTTGAGTTGTTTCTCAAACAGGATGACCGGATGGAAGGTTCTGAACGCCTGATCTTACCAGAGCAGGCAACGATCATCCCCGGTGACAGCATGGAAGGGATGATGAAACTCATCGGGGCATTGATGAACCATTCGGGCATCGGACCGGAAGTCAGAAGCCTGATGGGTCAGTGATATTAATACGGAAAAGGGAACACTGCCTTGATCGATGTGTCAAGGCGGTCGGTCCCCTTTTTATATGCACAAGGGTCTATGAAATCGGTCACAAAAATAGAGGAAAATCACCTGCCAGATTACTTCAAATCAGCTGGCTACTGATTGACAGTAATATATTTAGTGTGATAAAATATGTTCCGAAAAATGAAAGACCTTCGGAGGCTTTTTTGAAATGAAAAAATGTGAACTGAATCTCCAGAAGTATGGGATTTCCGGTACGACCGGAATCGTCCGCAATCCGTCCTACGAACAACTGTTCAAGGACGAGATGAATCCTTCTCTGGAAGGATATGACAAGGGTGTCCTGACCGAACTGGACGCCGTCAATGTCATGACAGGCATTTATACCGGACGTTCTCCAAAAGACAAATATATCGTCATGGACGATCAGTCGAAAGACACGGTCTGGTGGACGACAGAAGGCTACAAAAACGACAACCATCCCATGACCGAAAAGACCTGGGAGATCGTCAGAAAGCTCGCCCGCGATCAGCTGAGCAACAAGAATCTTTATGTGGTCGATGCGTTCTGCGGCGCGAACAAAGATACGAGAATGGCCATCCGCTTTATCATGGAAGTGGCTTGGCAGGCACATTTCGTTGAAAATATGTTCATCAAGCCGACTGAAGCCGAACTGGCTTCTTTCGAGCCCGATTTCGTCGTCTATACCGCATCCAAGGCAAAATGCGAAAACTACCGCGAACTGGGATTGAATTCCGAGACGGTCGTCGCCTTCAACGTGACAAGCCGGGAGCAGGTCATCATCAACACTTGGTACGGCGGCGAGATGAAAAAAGGCATGTTCTCTATGATGAACTACTATCTGCCGCTTAAAGGGATCGCTTCCATGCACTGTTCCGCCAATACCGATATGAAGGGCGAGAACACCGCGATCTTCTTCGGCTTGTCCGGAACAGGGAAGACCACACTTTCCACCGATCCGAAGCGGTTGCTGATCGGTGATGACGAACACGGATGGGATGACAACGGCGTTTTCAATTTCGAAGGCGGTTGCTATGCAAAAGTCATCAATCTGGACAAAGATTCCGAGCCTGATATCTACAATGCCATCCGTCGCAACGCACTGCTTGAAAATGTGACGGTCGATGCCTCCGGGAAGATCGATTTCGCAGACAAGAGCGTCACCGAGAATACCCGTGTGTCCTATCCGATCGAGCATATCGAAAAGAACGTGAAAAACGTCCGTCCCGTGTCTTCCGGACCGGATGCCCAAAACGTGATCTTCCTGTCTGCGGATGCATTCGGCGTCCTGCCTCCCGTTTCGATCCTGACACCGGAGCAGACCAAATACTATTTCCTGTCCGGATTTACAGCCAAACTGGCCGGAACCGAACGCGGCATCACTGAACCGACTCCGACTTTCTCGGCATGCTTCGGTCAGGCATTCCTGGAACTCCACCCGACAAAATATGCCGAAGAACTGGTCCGTAAGATGGAAAAGAGCGGAGCCAAAGCCTACCTGGTCAACACCGGATGGAACGGAACCGGCAAGCGCATCTCCATCAAGGATACGAGAGGCATCATCGATGCGATCCTGAACGGAGACATCCTGAAGGCATCCACGAAGAAGATCCCGTATTTCAATTTTGAAGTTCCGACTTCTCTCGGAGGTGTGGACCCGGCTATCCTGGATCCTCGTGACACCTATTCGGATCCGTCCGTATGGGACGAAAAAGCGAAAGATCTGGCAGGCAGATTCATCAAGAATTTCGTCAAATACGAAAGCAACGAGGCCGGAAAGGCGCTCGTCGCAGCAGGGCCTCAGCTCTGATTTCATCTTCAACAGTCTTCCACAGCACGGCGCGGGTTTCTGCTCCGTGCTGTTTTGGCTCCTACGGTGTCTTTTCAGTGGCAACAGGCAAACGTTAAGGCAAAGCGAAAGCCGAAAAATTCGGTTGACATCTCTTCTGTCGATATGTATAATGAATATAGAAAAAGTGTTCTTGCGTTTGAGCAAAAATCATAACAGGAAAGGAGAAGAGCAGACATGTTCTGCTCAGGATTGAAATGAAAGCAATGAGCCGTTGGGTTTGCCTGATTTTGGCATTATTGATGATCATTGGAATTTTTGTCGGCTGCGGTTCGACTTCGTCCGATGGCAAAGATCAGGAAACGAAGCAGGGAACCGGGGACAAAGAAACAACCCCCGAAGAGACCGAAACGGAAGAAAGTTATCTGGACAATCTTCCCAAAACCATGGATTTTAATGAGACAGAGATCCGGTTCCTACCGGTGACCACCTCTCACGGGAATTCCGTTTCCATGGGCGATGAGGCAACGGGAGATAACGTTCAGGCTGCGATCATGGACAGGAATGGCGCCTTGTCTGAAAGACTGAACATAATTATTGAGTTGCTACCCGAAGCCGGATATCATGAAATGCCTGCAACGGTTGCTTTGGCAGTCAGTTCAGGATCAGATGATTATGATGTCGTGATAGGTTACTGCTCATACGACATAGGCATGGCGCAAAACGGTTACATGATCAACCTCAGCAACCTGAACTATTTGGATTTTTCACAGTCCTATTGGGGATCAGAATACATGAAAGCCATGTCATACAAGGGGATCAATTTCTGGGCGACCGGTGATATTTCCTTGACATATACGTCTTTTTCATATGCTTTTCTGGTCAACAGCAAACTCTGGAACGATTTTTACAGTGATCAAAACATCTATCAGATCGTTCGTGACAAGGAATGGACCATCGAGTTGCTGGGCGATTTTGCTGCAGGTGTCACGACAGACTTGAACGGTGACGGCACCAAAGACCGGGACGATCTCTGGGGATTTGCGATGCAGGATGGCCATTTCATCATGGCCATGGCAACGGCATGCGGCGTTCAATACAGCCAGGTCAACGAGGACGGCGATATCGAAATCACCCTTGACAGCCCTGAAACCGAAGATATCTACTATGTTTTGCACGAACTGTTCTTTGACAGAGAAAACGTGACGCTCATGCTTCCTCTGAATGAATATGATGATGTTTCCAAAGACATGTTCGCTCAGGATCGGCTCATGTTCTGGAATATGAATATGCGCGATCTTCAGAAAGAAGAGATCAGAAGCATGACGTCTGACTATATGGTCATTCCCATGCCGATGATGGATGACGTTCAGGATGATTACTACAATATGCTTCAGGACGGCGTCGGCATTTACGGAATCCCGACAACAGCCAGCCATGCAAAATACGATGCGATCGCAGCCACCCTCGAAGCAATGGCATCCATGAGTGCCCAGAGCGTGCTCCCTGCATACTATGATTACTCACTGAAGTTCAAATACTCCAGAGACGAGGAATCCGGAAAAATGATCGATATCATTCATGATACGATCCACGCGGACTTCGCGTTTATCTGGGGAGATAACATTGGTGACATCACCTGGTTCATGTATCGGAACATGAACAAGAGCAGCAAGAGTTTGGCGTCTGCATTCAAATCAAACAGATCGGTTTGGGAAACCGAATTGGAAGCTTTGACAGAAGCTTTGGATAGATTCGTAGATAACGGAGCCTGATCCCTTAAGACGTTGGGAAGGCAACAGGAGGCGGCTATGGCCATAGAAATGTATATTGAGGAAAGGCGTGTCGAAAGGGCACCCCTGACCGTAAAGGAGGAGGCGCTTCTTACAGTTCTGACCGCCTTTACAGAGGAAAAGCATTATGCGCCATCCATTCGCGAAATCGTCGAGATCATGCATTATAAATCGACTTGTCCCGTTGCCTGCCATTTAAACAAACTCGAGGAGAAAGGTTATATTTCCCGAAACAAAGGCGCCAGCCGATCCATTACCATTATTCCGGAAGGACAGAATGCAGTTGAAGACAGCGTGATGTCACTGTCGCAGGGCGTTCCGGTATTGGATCTGGATGAGGACGGAAATCTGATCCAGACAGGGGAGTTTGCTCCTTATCTTTCACTGCATTCCCCTCTCCCACAATCCACACTGACTGCCCTCAGAATGGCAGATGACAGCATGGTGAAAATCAAGATTTTCGCCGGAGATTTTGTGGTTGCCGCCAGAAACGTCACGATCAAAACAGGCGATCTGGTCGTGGTCGAGATTGACAACAAATTAACAGTCAGAGAGTACAGAAAGATTCGAGGCGGTGTTCAGTTGAAAGCATACGGCCAGGCCGGCGATTCAGCTTGGCAGAGCGAACCCGATATGCTTGGCAAAGTCATTGCCGTCATCAGAAGCTTTTTGTAAATAATAGAACCGGATCGGACGTTCCTCAGTGTCGATTCAGTGGTTCAAAAAAAGTGCCCGGGAAGCGTCCCGGGCTTTTTGGTTGTCTCAACCGTTGATATCCAATGCTTCGCAGACCATGTCGCGGATCATCGGATGCAGGATATGATATGCAAAATTGCAGCTGAGCAAGTGCATGCTGTAGAACAGGGCCAGTTCATTTTTTCTGTCGACCAATGCGTACATTCCGGTCGCGCTGTCCCATCCGAACTCACCGACGGAGGTGCGTCCGAATGAATAGTCGGGATTCATATGGGCTCTGCCGCATAACCCCCAACCGTATCCGAACAAACGGCTCAACTGTCCGACAAAATCGTTGTGCGCATCAGCCCCCAGTCTGTTGACTTCCATCTGGGCGATCGTTTCCGGCTTCAGCAGTCTGTATCCGTTTAAAGTGCCGCCTAGAGACAACGCGGTCAGCAGTTTGATGTAGTCGTCCACTGTCCCGATGAGACCTCCGCCACCGCTTTCAAAACCCGGGCAGAGCGGATCATTGACATTGGGGATCTGAACATTAGTTCCGGTTCCTGGCACAAATGCAAACAGATCGCAAAAACGGGCGTTTTGCTCTTCAGTGGTCTGGAAACCCATGTCACTCATATCCAGCGGATCAAAAATGACTTTTTTCATGTATTCGCCCAAGCGCATGCCAGAAGCGACTTCAATGACAGCCCCCAGGACGTCGTGACAAAGACTATATCTGAAGTGAGAACCCGGTTCGAACAAGAGGGGCTTTTCGGCCATTGCCCTCATAACGCTGACGGTGCCTGCATTGGGTTGGGCTGCCGCACGGACAATCGTTTCGTGTCCTGTGTTGTAATCCATGCCGCCGGTCATCGTAAACAGATGGATCACGCGGAGCGTTTCCGTGCAGGGAACCAAATTCCCTTTGGAGTCAAATTTCTTGATGTTGGCATATTCCGGGAGATATTTTGAGACCGGGTCTTCCAGGGAAAGCTTTCCCTCTTCCACAAGGCGCATAGCACAAGTGCATGTAAAGATCTTGGATGCTGAATAGAGCCGGTATACCGCTTTCGGAGCCAGAGGCTTTTTCTGGGCCGCATCTGCGAAGCCTGCACAATGGCGGTAAACGGTTTTTCCTTTCCAGGTCACAATGATGTCGTTGCCCGGGATGCCGCATTTGTATAACGAGTCCTGAAACTGAGTTATCTTTTCAAAGTCCATGATTGATTTCCTCTCTCTTGAATCCGTTCGAAACGGTTAAGCCATTATCGGAGACAATTCGCCGTCGAACATTTTGTATCTGACATCTGCCTGAGCGGCCAGTGTTTCGTCGTGCGTGACCATGACCAGCGTCATCCCGATCTCCTCTCTCAAACGAAGGAGCAGCTCCATGACTTCGTCTGCGTTGGCTCTGTCCAGGTTGCCTGTGGGCTCATCCGCAAATACGATCTGAGGCAGATTGATCAGGGCGCGGGCGATGGCAACACGCTGCTGCTGTCCCCCGGACAATTCACTGGGCAAATGATTCAGTCTGTCCCGCAATCCGAGTGCGTCGACCAATTTTGAGAGGTGCTCTGCATACGATATCTCTTCTTTTCTGGAGAGCATCGTCGGGATCAGGATATTTTCCAACGCCGTAAACTGCGGAAGCAGATTATGACTTTGGAAAATCATACCCAACTGCTCACCTCGGAAGCGCGCCAACTGGTCGGGCTTCATTTTCGTGATATCGTGCCCGCGGATAACGACCGAACCGGCATTTGGCCTGTCAAGCCCTGCGCAGATATGCAAAAAAGTGCTCTTGCCGGATCCGGACGGCCCGATGATGGACACGAAAGAACCCTCCCGGACTTCGATCTTGGCCCGGTTGACAGCGGTGACCACTGTATCGTATTGCTGATATTGCTTGACGACATCAACGGTTTCAAGAATGATGCGATCACTGTTGATTGCCATAAGTTACTCCTCCAGTCGATGATTGGATAAAAGCGTCTGCTTGTGTCTGTATTTCAAGTACGGGATAAAGGCCGACAGGAACCCGCATAAGACAGAGAGACCTGCGCAGAAGAGGACCTGCCAGAGCGGAAGATCGAATGTATATCCGAACCTTTCTGTGAATCCCCAGGACGGAAGGACGGTCCGGCCCATCCAGAAAATGAAATAGTTCAACCCGTATGCCAAGGCAAATGAGAGGGCTAGTGCGACAAAAGCCGTCATCAGTCCGTTGTAAATATGAGTGCGTCGGATCTGCCTGCGTCTTGCACCTAGGCTTTCCATCATTTCCCACTCGGAATTGCGCCGGTTGAAGAATAGGATCTGCGAGAAGAACCAGACCAGCGGTGAAAAAACGAGGAGAGCAAAAGCTACGATTTGGATCAGGTAAGTCATGCCGCCCTGTCCTGCCAATAGCCGGTTCAGCACGGCCTGGTTGGCCGTTTTGGACCAGTTGTTATAATCTTTGAGAACAAAGGTGATATTCCGGTTCAGTTGATCGATATCGGGCAAAGACGCATCGGAAGTGGGATAGATTTCCAAAGTGGTGGCGATAGGCCAGGATTTGGTGAATTGAGTATACAGATCGTTGCTGACGACTGCTGACAGGTAATTTTCCGTTTCAAGATCATGTATGACGGCAACGACAGTGAGAGCTGTGTAATCGAATTCGTATCTGCCCAACTGCTGATTCAGGATTTCACGGTCTGTGAAAAACATCGTCGTGTCGGCAGATGCGCCTTCTTTTGTGACGATTTTGTTACGGGAGTCATATTGCGGAAGCGCAACATAGACAGTGTCTCCGGGTTTAAACGTGAACGCTCTCGAACCGGCTATCGATTCGCTCAAAATCACAGCATTTTCGGTTGTAAGGAGCAACTCAGGATCTCCCTCGATCTGATCTCCGAATTGCTTTATCAGTTCTTGGATGTACAGACGGCTGCCGGCCACAAACGTGAACCGATTAAAAGCAATCGGATGATTTGCCACTTCAGATGATGAAACGATCAAGGAGTCCGCGTTCAAGGCTTTGCCGGGAGGCAACAGCATATGTGCCAAC
>CADBRS010000181.1 GCA_902797125.1 uncultured Ruminococcus sp. | reverse complement strand
CGAAAACTGCAAAACGATCGGAAAAGGCTCGTTTTACGGATGTGAACGGCTCCAAAGCGTTTCTTTCCCCGATTCGCTGGAAACCATCGACATTCAGGCGTTTCATCTGTGCTTATCGCTGAAAGAAGTTTCCTTTCCGACGGGATTGAAGCAGATCGGCAGTTCCGCTTTCGCCGAATGCATTTCTTTGGATAACGTCTCAGTCTCGCCCGAGACCCAGCTTGGGGATGATGTTTTTTACCATACCCCAATCGCGGCCCGCTGGGAACTGGAAAGTCAGGAAAAAAGCACGTAACATATTAGATCACAACATGGAGGATGATTGTCCATGCCCATCAAAATACCCAATCAGCTGCCTGCAACGCAAACGCTGCTGAACGAAAACATTTTTGTCATGACGGAGACCCGGGCTATCACGCAGGATATCCGTCCCCTTCATATCCTGATGCTCAATCTGATGCCTTTGAAGATCGCAACGGAGACACAGATCGCAAGACTTCTGGGAAACACTCCCCTTCAGGTCGAATTGGAACTGATCCAGACGGCCTCTCATCAGGCTTCCCACACGTCGTCCGACCACATGCTTCAGTTTTACAAAACGTTTGAAGATGTCGCGGATGAAAAGTTCGACGGCCTGATCATCACAGGCGCGCCTGTCGAACAAATCCCATTCGAGCAGGTGGAGTATTGGGATGAATTGTGTCAGATCATGGAATGGTCCAAAACGCACGTGACGAGCACGTTGCATATCTGCTGGGGCGCTCAGGCCGGTTTATATTATCATTTCGGAATTCCGAAAAAGCAACTCGAGAAAAAGCTGTTCGGTGTCTACCCCCTCCAAGCAGATTACAAAAAAGCCATCCTGTTAAGAGGCTTTGACGACGTCTTCAATGTTCCCGTGTCCAGGCACACGGAATCACCCCGTTCTGCCATAGAAAAAAGGCCGGAACTCAAGATCCTGGCCAGTTCGGAAGAGACGGGCGTCTATATCTGTATGACGGAAAAAGGCAAGCAGATCTTTGTCATGAACCACCCGGAATATGATCCCGAAACGCTGAAGAACGAATATTTACGGGATAAGAATGCAGGATTGCCGATCGATCTGCCGAAACATTATTTTGAAAATGATGATGAAACGAAGTCTCCCGTCGTCACATGGAGAGGGTGCGCCAATCTCCTCTATTCCAACTGGCTGAACTATTTCGTTTATCAGTCCACACCTTATGAGCGTTCAAATATCCAATGACCGGTTTCTCTCGCTCATCTCATAACCCATTGCCAACAGAGCCTCACACGACCGAAATCGCGTGAGGCTCATTTTTGGGTTGTCCCATAAGATTGAATGGAGAACTATTGAGACGCCTTGTTCCAAAGGATCTCATGGCAAGTTCTTTCTCCGTTTGGAGCGATCAGATCATATCTGACGTACAGACTGTCCCGGGTTTTCACCAGATCCAGCGTCTCTGTACGGAAAGCGATTTCTCCGTTCTGAATTCTGTAGATCGTTTCGGACGCATTTCCTCTCACAAAAGAAATGCAAACGTCTGAGTCCCCGGTCTGTTTCATGGTGACACCGGTGTCAGAATGCGGAAGGATCCATTCACATCGAAAGTTGCCATTGTCCCCTTTATCGCCGAGGACCAGCTGATAACGGAGGGTGTCATGGTCATCTTTTTGCCTGAGGATCCCTTTTGTCCGACAGGTCGTTTCATCTTTTTGCAAAGGATCTGAGGGGGACCAGTGCCTTGTTGTGACTTTTAAATCGAGCAATTGCATGATTAAGGCACCTTATAGTCCCGATCATTATCCGAAACGGGCAATCCTTGTCCCTTGATATTGAAGATATGATATTCCAGATCCTGGGCGGGCAAAGCCTTCTTGGCCGTGATGATCATCGTAAACTTCAGGAATACGTTGACGGCGTTGAACGAACCGCCGAGCTGATTAATCATCGTATTCTCAGTTCCCATCCGGCTGCTGTAAATGTTGAAGCATGAAACGGCAGAACGGCTCGTTTTGATAAACATCTGCGGCTTATAGGCAAAGGAATTCACGATTTCAATGTCTTCAGAATCCTCCACAACGAACAGCGTCAGATGTTTCCTGCCCATTTCCTGCATGGTGGCTGAATCGACCGTCGGGTAGGTCTGGAAAGACGCATAACTGGTCGATGCCTGCCCCGCCAGATTGGCCAATACCGCATCTGCACGGACGTTTTTGGAGTTTCGGATCGTGATGCCCGTTGCATAGAATCCTCCGCAAATGCGATAGAGGAACACATTCTGAGATCCGGATACCACGATGCCGTGAGCTGTATTGTAGCCCTGAACGAATGAGACCGTGACACGGTCCCCGCAAATCAGTGCGATGGGAGCGTAGGAATCGAACGTATCGTCGTCAACGGCTCTGAGTCCGTTTTTGATGTATACGACCCGCATATAGGCCAGTCCGGAATCAGATCCGGTGATCGTGATCAGCCCCTGTTCCGATTCTGTGTTTCCGTTGAGTCCCCAATCTGCGAGCAGAGTCGTCCCGTTTCCTCCGCAGTCGAAAGAACCGGAAGCATTGGCTCCTATCAGGATCGTATCATCATAGACCGTCAGGGACTTCTGAATCAGGTACTCGCCGCCGGGGATATACACGTAACCGCCTCCCTGCCTGTGCGCATCGTCAAGGGCCTTCTGGATCGCTTCGGACGCATCGGCTTTGCCGGTACGAACGGCTTCGTAATCCGTGTGAACGTTGAACAGTTTGAGCGGTGCGATCAATTCCGGAGACCGGCTGAACTGCGGAACAGTGACATCCTTATCTGTCTGTGTGTAATAACTCTCGGGACACTGTATGCTGCCCTTCAAGGTACATTTGAAGAATTTGACGACCTGACTCGTGTTGTTGACGAATGCGGCTTCGGAACCCGCGATCGTGCTGTAGGCGAATTCGTCTCCCATCTGGGTATAGGCTGCATCAATGACGACGCCCTTTTTTGCGTTTTTGATCTCGATGTTGATAAACTGACCGTAAACTTCCGCTCCGTCACTTCTGCGGGTCTTTTCCGTGTATATACCCGTGTTGAATCCGTCCAGACGCATGTTTGCGACCATCGTCCCTTCATCGCCCCAGAGGCGCATACCGTATGTGCTCTTGGAGGACATCACGTTCCGGACGGCGTTTTCAGTGACAGAGGAATCATAAAGATGCCAATATGCGGGACCCAGATTGATATTTTCAAAAACGTCGATCTCAGCGGCGTAGCCGATCAGGAGACCCTGATGAAGCACGGTTCCCCGCAACCCGTCCACGGTCAGCATGCCGTGTCCGGTCTCAATGGTGTAGGCGTCATAACTGTTGACCAGATTGACGTTCCTGACCGTGCTACCTGAAGCCGCTGTAAAGGTCGGAGCATATCCGATCACACTGTTGATGAGCTGCTCCGGATAGTAGACAGTCAAACCGTCGACGCCGGAAGCAGCGCTGAGTTTCAAAGTCGTCTGTGATCCTTTCAAGCACAAAACCGTTCCGAAATTCCCATCTACTGCTCCATCCCCCATCGGTCTGAAGTCTCCGGCCAACGTTACATTGGCGGGAATGGTCACGGGTTTACTGATCAGATAGGTGCCCGAAGGCAGATAAACGGTCCCGCCTCCGGATTCGGAGCAATCGGTCAATGCCCGGGTCAGGACGGAACTGCAATCCGCCGCTCCCGTCGTATCGGCCGAATACGGAGCCTGCGTCACATCCAGATCCGCCACATGAATGATCTGCGAATCAAAAGGATTGACGACCAGTTTGGCAGTCTGTACGGCGGGTTTTAAATCATCCTGATCGGTCAGATCGACTGCATGAGTGATGCGGATATCGTCTACCGCCAGCGTGACGGAACCGCTCGTCGCGTTGCTGAGATAGAACAGACGCCACCTGGAAACAGAGCTCAGATCCAGGTTTCCGGTGGTCTTCAGATCCAGCGTGATCTTGTTCCATCCGTTGTTCTTGAGCTGGTTGAGGAATCCCCATTCTTTTTCCATCTGATCGATGTGCTGATTCGAACCGAGTTCAAACTCGGCCTGAATCAGTGAACTTTTATCGCTGACATAGACCCAAAAAGTGATCTCGCTTTCTTTCGTCAAGGAAACGCGGAAAGCGCCCGAGTTGGATCCGCAGCGGAAAAACCAACCGTTCCGGAGCGGCAAATCTTCGTAAACAAAACATTTTCCGAACATCCCGTCAGAAATCAGAGGCTCAATTGCGATGGGCGTGCCCGCAGGATTTTTTTGCGAATAGTAGGCTCCGTCATGAACGTTTAACGGCATATAGAGGGTGCCGTCAATGACCTGAACCGTTTGGGTCAGTTCGGCTTCGGTCGTGATCCCTGCCGTCACTTTTTCGAGTTCTGTCAGTTTTTTCGTTTCCGTCTCTGTCTGCGTATCCATTTTTTTCGTTTCCGTTTCGACCTTCTGGCTCTCTTGTCCTGTGACAGATTCTGCTTCGCGTTCGCTTTCTGTCTCAGTCATCATTTCCGATTCGGATTCGGTATCCGGCATATTCCCCGGTCCGCCGCATGCCGCTACAAGCGGCACCAGAAGGCAAACCAGCAGCAGCGAGGCGATCCAAACGAGAAGATGGTGTCGTTTTTGCATAGTCTGACTCCGTTAGAATGCGATTTTGACCTTAACTCCTTCGGTGGAAGAAGCAAATGTCAAATAACTGGTCCCGCTTTCCTGTTCATAGGAAAGATCGACGGCAATCGGTTCACCTTTGACAGATGCCGAAACAGCCTTCGGGGGACGCTTGGTCCAGACGCGGACTGCGGCCGTCATCGGATTCGGTCCGGTCAATTTGAAAGAAAGATTCCTCTGTGAAGCCTTCAGATCGGAAACTCTGCCGGACGCGGCCAAAATATCCGAACTGGAGGACCGGTCTATCCTGGAAAGATCCAGCCACAGCTTGACCTGACCTTCGGTCACGACCGGGTCTTTCACGACGGTCAGTTTGTCGTCGAACAGATCGATGAACCGGCCTTTGAGTTGCAAACCGCCCTGACTGTCGGATTCATCCAGAACGGCAGTCACGACATACTGTCCTCTGCGGAGCGCGAAGCGTGCGTCTTTCTTCAATTTGTCTCCGGACGCGTCGAACGCATCTCCGACCAGTTTGAGATATGCGTCGCAAAGTGCCCCTTCTTTTGCGATATGGCCCGGATACTCGCGGTATACGGCCACGAACCCCTTTTCCACGGGATAAACGCCTGTTTGAGGATCTCTTTCAAGACCCATGCACTCAAACAGATGTTCGGCAGGATTGCGGTAATCCAGTCCGTCTCGGTTCCACCAGTGTCTAATGCTGTGGAACGCATCGGAACCGTCCCCTACGTAGATCAGCGTTCCGCCTCCGCGAACCCACTGAGCCAGCGCATTGTGCACATCCGGCGTTTCGGGTTTCATGAACTCATACGAGAGGACCAGCTTGTCATAACCTGCAAGATAGCCCGCGAAACGGCGGACGTTATCCAACTGGACAGGACGAACGCAGATCCCGCTCTTCAGTAGAGGCAGGGACAGTCCGTAGAAGGGACTCCAGGTCACCTGCTGACTCTCCTGTCTGTATGGATCTCCAACGGGATAGATCCTCTGGAACATGGCAGAGTCCGCCAGCAGAACGCCGACCTGTTTTGTATCGGTCAGCCACTGAACGTCATCCGTCTGCATATCTCTGAGCGTATGCATGACAGTCGTGAGATTGGTCCTATATACTTCGGGCATTCCCTCTCGGCCCGTTCCGTCTTCTTTCGGATACGTTCCCGTATAGACGCGGCTCGGCCAGGGCGCGATCTCATATGTCGAGATCTCCGGCTGGAAGAGGGATGCCACGACTGTGCAATAGTAGTTGGAACGGTAATCCTTCCATGTATGATTGGGATCATCTTCTATGGGATCGTGCAAATACCACATTTTTCTGCCCGTTCCGCGGACCAGTTCCTGCATGATGCCATACTCGCAAAAGGCCGTCTCGAACGTTCTTTCGCGGAGAACGCCCCTGAAGATGTTCGCCGTACGAGAGGTGCCTGTCCAGATCTGTGCGATATATCCGTCGATCGTAGGCAGATCGATGAGGGATGCTTCCGGAGAAACGATCTTCCACTGCGAATAGTTGACCAGCGAATGAGTAGGCACATAGAAGCGCAGGAAACGGCCGTATTTGACCATCGCATATTCCTTGAGTTCGGTACAAAGCCGGTCCAACGTGCGGCGGTACAGGAACTGCTTCAGTTTGGAAGCCATATATTGGCCCTCCGCTGTGGCCTGCGGGTCTTTCCAGTCTTCTTTGTAATAGATCTTCCATTCCCGCTTGAAAGCTTCCGAATAGCCCGCATCGACCCAGAATTCCGGTTCTTCCAGATGGATTGCCTCGACGCCTGCGTCGACGGCCTTTTTCAGATTTTCAGCCAGATAATGGGAAAAAGAAACCGACGGGACCATGTACGGAACGTCTTTGCCGTGGTTGATCTCATTCAGATTATGATTGACCTGTCCTTCATCATGGTGGTCCCTGCCGTCAAATCTGCCGTAAAGATAGTCCTGATACTCACCCCATGACACGCCCGTCATCAGGTGAACGACATAACCGTGTTTTTTCCAATGAGCGATTCTGGCTTTCAGATCCCTGAAACCGTAAACCATCACGAAATCTGCCTGAATATCAAAACGTTCATCATAGTCTCTGATCTCCTGAAAACCTGTTCTTTCTTCGCGTCTGTCGTACGTTTGCATGGCATTCCCTCCCAATCATTAGGTCATCCTGGTTTTGAACTGCCGGCCTTTTGACATGTTTTCTGCCCGGCACGGCTCTTCGGTTTATTTTATCACATTCCGTAAAGGAAAACGCTTCTTTTGTCGAATCTTTGCCCGTTTGTTGTAAAACAATTCTCCGTTCCGCATTTTTCCAAGTCAGTTCACTTGCATTTTTTGTTTAAATCATTTATACTGGTTTTATTACGAACCTGGGGGGACGCAGTGAAACAAGTTGACATTTATACAGACGGTTCCTGCCTCAAAAACCCAGGCGGTCCCGGAGGATGGGCAGCCATCCTGGTCTATCGGGGGATAGAAAAGGTATTGAACGGTTCCGATCCTGAAACGACGAACAACCGGATGGAACTGACAGCGGCCATCATGGGTCTGAGCGCGCTCAAAGAAGCCTGTGAAGTGACGCTCTATTCAGATTCCAACTACCTGGTGCGAAGCATCACGGAAGGATGGGTCTTCAATTGGTCCAAGAAAAATTGGATTCGAAAGCAGCCTGACAAAATGGTCCCGAATGCAGATTTGTGGCAGCAGATATTGAGACTGATCTCTTTCCACAAAGTGACATTCATTTGGGTCAAAGGCCACGACGGGCACCCCTATAACGAGAGATGTGACCGATTGGCTCTGTCCAGCGCCAGCGCAGCAAGTCCGGTCAGTGACTGAAAAACGGAGTAATTATGGAAGACAACACCCATGCAGAACAGCAGTTCGAATATGTTGATGAAACACCAAAAAATGAAGGTGTAGAATCATCTCCTAGGCCCGATGAATCCGCCGAATCCGAAAAAGCGGTCAAAGAAGCTGAAAAGAGAAAAAAACTGATGGCGAAAAAGCGTTTCAAGGACCGCTATGACGGGCGCTATTTACGCTCCATCGAGCCGCTGATCAAGTTGACCCCTTTTATCATGAAAGACCGCTGCGACGCCATGGTCAGTTTCTTTGACAGCATCGACGTGACTCAGGCAGACAAGTATTGCAGGCAAAAAGTCCGGGACGGAAAAACCTACTTTACGATCCTGCATCTCATTCTGGCCGCTTATGTCCGTACGGTGTCCCAGCACCCAGAAGTCAATAGGTTCGTGTCTGGCAGGCGTATCTATGCGAGACGCACCATCGAAGTCAATGCCATCGTGAAGAAAGTCATGTCCCGGGACGGCGAGGAATCCGGCATCAAGGTCTGGTTCGATCCCACGGACACGGCAGATGAAGTCTATGAGAAATTTAACCAAAAAGTCCGGGAAGTCGTGGACAACCCTGATGAAGCAAACGGAACGGAAAGTCTGAACAAGGCTCTCCTGCATATGCCGAGATTCCTTCTGAGTCTGGCCATCAAGTTCCTAAACTGGCTGGATTATCACGGATGGATCCCCAAAAGCGCAATCCGCGTCAGTCCTTTCCACGGCTCCATGATCATTACCAGTATGGGATCATTAGGTATCCCGCCTGTTTATCACCACATCTATAACTTCGGCAACCTGCCTGTCTTCATCGCGTTCGGCGTCAAGCAGACGATCCCTACCATCAACAAAGACGGCGAAACGGTGCCGAAAAAGATCGTTGAACTCAAAATCGTCGTCGATGAAAGGATCTGCGGCGGTTATCAGTACGCTTCCGCTTTCAAAACACTGAAACGGTATCTGGAACATCCGGATCTTCTGGACACCAAACCCGAATCCGTTCGGGAAGACATCTACTAATACACGAGGAGATTTTTACTATGCTGCACACCATCGAGAACGAGCAACTGAAAGTCGTCATTGAGGAAAAAGGCGCTCAGCTTATGTCCATCCAAACCAAAGCGGACGGATGCGAATATCTGTGGCAAGGAGATAAAACCTACTGGGGCGACCGGGCCATTCTTCTCTTTCCGATCTGCGGCCGTCTGGTAGAGGGAAAGTATACTTACAAAGGCAAAGAGTATGAGATGAGCATCCACGGCTTCCTGAGAGGACAGCACCTGGCGATCACATCGAAAACGGATACTTCCGCCACGTTCACGCTTTCCGCCAATGAGGATACACTCCGTGAATATCCCTTCCATTTCATGTACCAGATCACTTACACATTGAACGGGAACAAACTGGAGACCCGCATCTGCGTCACCAACACAGGCACGGAGACGATGCCTTTCGCCGTAGGCGGCCATCCCGGTTTCAACGTCCCGCTTGTGAAGGGAGAATCCTTCTCGGATTATTACGTCGAATTCTCGGAAAAAGCACCGATCAAGAAACTGATTCTGTCCGACACGTGCTTCATGACTCCGGATAAGGTCGATTTTCCTCTCGAAGAGGGCAAGATCTATCGGTTGCATCATGACATGTTCGACAATGACGCCATCTTTGTAACTGACATGGCGGAATCCGTCAGCCTCAAATCTACAAAGTCTGAGAAGAGCGTCACCGTTTCCTATCCCGGTTTCCCCTATTTGGGCTTCTGGCACAAGCCGAAGACCGAAGCGCCCTATCTATGCATCGAGCCCTGGCACGGACTGCCTTCCGATGAAGGCGTTGTCGACGACCTGGATACCAAACATGATATGGTCAGGCTCCCGGCAGGTCTCTATTGGGAAACACAGTTCGATATCGCAATCCAGTGAGTCCCAATCCGCAAAGAGGGTGCGTCGCCGTGACGCACCCTTTTTTGTGTTTGATTATTACTCGAACAACTGTCTGGCATTTCCGTAGCAGATACCGTAGATCAGCGACTTGAGTGACTCCTGATCGTTCGGATAGTCTCCGTTCTCGACCCATCGGCCGATCTCGTCGCACAAAATCCGCCGGTAATACTCGTGGCGCGGGTAAGACAGAAAGCTTCTTGAATCTGTCAGCATGCCCAAAGAATTGCCGAGAGCAGACTCGCTAGCATATGTTCGGATCTGCGCTCTCATGCCTTCATCGTGATCGTTGAACCACCAAGCACTTCCCTGCAAAACGGTAGGCTTTCCGGAACCGTCTCCACGGCAGAATGAACCGCACAAAGCCGCGACCGCGGCATTATCGGACGCATTGACCGAATAAAGGATCGTCCGCGGGAGCGCGTCGTTCTGCTCAAGGTCATTGAGCAGCATGGCCAGATCATAGATCGTATTTTTTCCGTGGACCGTATCGAAGCCTGAATCAGGTCCCAGTTTTTTGAACATAACTTCGTTGGGATTTCTGAGCACACCGAAATGCAGCTGCATCGTCCATCCTCTTCTCTTATATTCCCGGCCGAAGAAACGGACCATATAAGACTGATACATGACTGCTTCCTCTTCGGTCACCTTGTCGCCGTTCAGTGCCTTCGTCAGGTATGTGCCTGCCAGATGAGTGACAGGTCTCACAAAGGAGACCCCATTGTCCAGCCCGTGATCGGCAAGAACGCAACCTGCTTCTGCAAACCGGTCCATTGCGATGACATATGCGTCGCAGACATCTTCCAGCGTCGTAATGGTCTTGCCAGTTGAAGCACCGAGCTTTTCCATGTACGACCTGAAATCCGGCCTGCGCAAATTCATGCCTTTATCCGGCCGGAAGGCGGGAAAAACTTTCGTTTCAAATCCGGACTCGGCAATCAGTTTATGATACCGGAGATCGTCGGCGGGATCGTCTGTAGTGCAAAGGATTTCCACTCCGGATGAACGGATCAGATTCCGGGCCGTCATTCCCTGTTTGAGTTTTTCGGCGGTCTCTTCCCAAATGGCGTTGCAGTTTTTCGGATTGATGATCAAATCACAATCGAAATAACGTCTCAATTCCAGATGAGACCAATGATAAAGCGGATTGCCGATCAGTTTGGGCATGATGGAACAGTAGGCCGCGAATTTGTCAAAATCAGAAGCGTCCCCTGTGATTTTTGACTCCTCGATACCGCAGCTCCGCATCGCGCGCCACTTGTAGTGATCCCCGTACAGCCAGGCTTCCGTAATATTGGAAAAACCGGCGTCTTCCGCGATTTCTTTCGGTGACAAATGGCAATGATAGTCTACTATCGGGAGCGACTGGGCATAATCAAAAAACAATTGTCTGGCAGTTTCGGTGTGCAGCATAAAGTCTTTTGTTAAAAAATCTTGCATGGCGGTGTTCCTCCGGTGCTTGGATCTACTTTTCTGAACTCAATTATAATACAAACAGACAACTAAAACAACATTTTTGATACCAAAAATACAGTTGGTGCAAAATCGAAATCACGAGTGCGCGCCTCCGAATTATCAGGCTGTGCCCTCTTGTAATTTGACCGCTATATGTTTATAATATACTCGTAGAAGTTTGCGGATGTTGTCCAAGGAGAGTGTACACATGGTTTTCGCTGACAGTCACACACATTCCTATCTGTCTTTTGACGGGGATGCTGCGTCAACTCCAGATGCCATGTGCCGAAAGGCCGTTTCACTGGGCCTTACGGATCTGGCCATTACGGATCATTTTGATACGAACGCCCGTGAAATGGGCTACGGGATCCCGGATGATCTCCGGATGGAGGAAGAGATCCTTTCCTGCAAAGAAAAATACAAGAAAGATCTGCACGTCTCATACGGTGTCGAATTGGGAGAGCCTTTTGAATATCCGGACAGAGCGAACGACTTGATGGCACGCCACAATTTCGACTTTGTGATCGGATCGATCCACAACCTCCCGGGGCTTCCGGATTTTGCCCTCATTCCTTTCGGTCATCCCGAATATACGGATGAAAAGATCCGTTCTCTGTTTGAGCAGACGATCAAAGAAATGGTCCGTGTGATCGAATATCCGGGCATACACACTTTGGCCCATATCACATATATGGAGAGATATCTCCGCAAAGCAGGCAGAAAACTGGCAACAAACGAGTTCAGAGAACAGATCGCGGATCTTTTCAAGGCGTTGATCGCGAAAGGGATCGCGTTGGAATTGAATGTCAGTCCGCTGGCGCGCGGAGACGACTATACGATGCCGGATATTTCCCTCCTCAGACTGTATGCCGGTCTTGGAGGCGAACTCGTAACAGTCGGTTCGGATGCGCATAAACTGGAACAGATCGGCAAAGGCATCAAGGAAGGATATGCGCTCCTTGAAGCAGCAGGCATCCGCTACGTCACGGTCTTCCGGGACGGAAAACCTCACTCATTTCATCTCTGACGGAAGGAAGTCATTATGGAAAAACAATTGGATTTAAGTAATTTCAGTTTGATCTATCCCGATCTCGCTTCCAAAAGAGATCATCTGTCCGGGGAAAAGCTTCCGGATATCGATATGTTCGATCTGGAAGAACTCGGTCTGCTGGAAGCATTCGATCTGAAAAACGGGAACCTGTCCGACTATTTCACGATGGATCCCGAGGTGATGAAATACCGCATGGAGACGTTCGACGACATGCTCCGCTGTCCCGAACTGACGACCATGCTCAACAAACTGATCCCGGTCCTGACCGATATCATGGAGTTGCGCAGACTGGAAGCAGACAGCGGCGACACGAACGACTATCTGTCATCCATGACTGAAATCGAGCTCTATATCGCGGGCATTGAAGTTATGAATTCCGGCCTCAGTTCGGCCAGGCCGAACCTGAAAGGCCGCGCCTTTCTGAAACTCAGTGACGCCGTTCAGGAGCTGGCAGAGAGCGAATATTATGCCGAGCTCAACAAAAAACTTAATGAGCTCACGCAGCGTGTCCGGGAGATCAAATCGGTCACGATAGGCGTCAACCTGGATGCACAGCTTCGCCCGAAAGAGGCAGGCGTTCTCTCGATTAATCCCGAATCATTCAAATCCGGAGACGTGATCGAAAAGATCCTCAGAATGAATTTCAAGGACGATGAGTATACCTGCATCGCTTCCCTTGTCCCGTTCGGCCGCAAGCAGTCTGAAAACCAGAAGACCGCGCTGTCCCTGGCTTTCAATTCGGCGATCAACGAGGT
>CADBRS010000180.1 GCA_902797125.1 uncultured Ruminococcus sp. | reverse complement strand
CCATAAATCTTTTTCAACAAAGGCCTCTTTTGTCTCAAAGCAAAAGAGGTTTTTGGTTGTTTCGTAAAGCTGAATATGATATAATTATCTCGAATAAAACGATACCTTTGAAGATAAGGAGTTTTGCAAAATGTCTGAGTTCAAAAAGCTCAAACCCGTAGATAATTTTTACCAAAACAATTTGTTCTTCCCGATGCCTACGGTCATCATTTCCACACTGTGTGAAGACGGCAGCACATCGCTTGGAAGTTATTCTCTCGTTTTTCCGTACTATATTGCCGGGAAAGACTATTACGCCATGATATTGGAATGCCGCAATTCTTCTAATACCGCGCAGAACTTGCTTAAAAACGGTAAATGCGCACTGAATTTTATCAAAGATGATAGAAAGTTTTTCAAAGAAGCAGTCAGACTCGGATTTCCCGGAAAAACTCCGCAGGAGAAAATGAAGGACTGCAGTTTTAAATTGACAAAAGGTGATGCGGAAGGGGAAAGACCCTTGATCCTTCAGGACGCATATCAAGTCATCGAATGCACCTGGGATGATTCTCTGGAAGATGGCTATAAGGCGAAAGACCATATCGGAGAGCTGGAGGGAGTTGAGCCGCCTTATAACAATTTCAACGGCATAACTTCAAAATTCGGTTGTCATTTCATCTTGAAAATCGATTCGATCCTTATGGAAGAAAAGTACGCTGAAAAAAAAAAAAACGGTCTGAAAAGCAATTCATTCCCGAACGTCCCGGTGGATTACGGTTACCATGACAGCAAAAACTTCTGGTACAAAAAATTCAAAGGTTTTCGTCCCGTGTCAGAGGCAATAGCCGCAAGTAACGCCTGTACGGCAGATAGTGTCATGTACTGTGCGGAAAGGCTGGATACAAAGGTCAAGTTTACCAAAGAAGCTTGTGAACTGTATGTAAAAATCCCGCGCCCGTTCATGAAAGCTGCGCTTTTGCAGATCGCCGAAATAGCGGAAGAAAACGGGATTGAGGTCATCGACAAAGCCGCTGCGGAAAGAATTGCCGAAATCAGAAAAAATAAGAAGTGAATCATGCAGATGGTTATTCGAAAGTGAAGGAATAAAGACATGAGTTTCAAAATGGAAAAAGTGCTGTTCCTGGGTGACAGCATCACCGAAGGCGCAGGCGCGTCTTCTTTGAGCAAACGCTTTACCGACGTGTTCGCACAAAAAACAGGTGTTCAGATCCAAAACTACGGGATCGGTGGCACGCGCATCGCGCGCAAGCACCTGAAGAGTCCGAATCCCAGATTCGACGATTGTTTTCTGGACCGGCTGGAGAGGATGGACGGGGAAGCGGATCTTGTCGTCATTTTCGGCGGGACCAATGACTTCGGTCACGGAGATGCTCCTCTGGGCGAACCGGACAGCGAGGACGAATATACCTTCTATGGGGCCATGAGACATCTTTTACAACGTGCGATCGAGAAATATCCTGAGGCCCGGATCGTGGTTCTGACTCCGCTTCACCGGACGTCCGAGTGCGTGACCGTAAATGAAATCGGTCTCCCGACCAGACCCCTGAAAGATTTTGTGGACGCAGAGATCGAAGTCGCCAGGGAATTTTCGGTTCCGGTCCTGGATCTTTGGAGCGTCAGCGGCATCCAGCCGCGCGTCCCGGCCCAATGCCGCGCGTTCTCGGCCGACGGACTGCATCCGAATGACCGGGGTCACGAACGGATCGCGGACTGTCTGATCCGGTTTTTGGAAACGCTGGGCTAATCATTTCCACGCAATGTGTGCTTGAAAAAGAAAGAGAAATAGAGGAGAATCTCAATCATGTTCACTTTTGGGACTCAATATCTCCGAGGAGCCAGTCCGGACCGCTCTGAATGGGAAAAGGACATGGCTCATATGCAGCGGCTAGGCTTCAACACGATCCGCATCTGGATCGTATGGAACGCGTTCGAACGACGCGAGGGAGAGGTCGATACGGACACCGTCCGGGATTTTTTGAACCTGGCCGAAAAATACCGTTTGCAGGTCGGGATCTTGTTCCACCTGCACGCGGCTCCTGCCTGGGCGATCGAGAAATACCGCAACTTTTACTATGTCAATGAAAACGGCGTGCCGTTCGAACCCACCATCCGTCCTAACACGCCGTCCGGCGGCTGGCCCGGTTTCTGTTTCGACTACGACGAAGTCAGGGAAGTAGAGAAACGTTTCATCCAAGCTATTATGGAAGAGACGCGCAAACATCCCAACGTCGCATTCTACGAGCCGATGAACGAGCCGCACGAATGGGTAGGGAACGGTTTCTACTGCTATTGTCCTGCCAGCGTGAAAAAATTCCGCACCTGGCTTTCTAGGAAATACGGGACCATGCCACGGTTCAACCGGGCCTGGGGTACGTTCTACGATCGATTTGACGAGGTGAGACCTCCTCATTGGACCGGCGCCTTTTCCAACTACGCAGATTTCCGCTTGTTCACAATGGAAAACATCGCCGAGGAGATCGCGTTTCGCCGGGACGTCATCAAGAGCATGGATAACAGACCCGTGATCGCCCACTCCTGGGGCGGCGGAGCCACGACCTGCGGAAATCTGGGAGGCATGGCGTTTGACGACTGGAAAAACGCCGAAGTTTTCGACAAATGGGGTTACAGTGCTTTTCCCGGAAGCGCGAACGACTGCGTATTCGTGGGACTGGGGAGCACCTCGACCCGCTGCGCGGCGAACGGCAAGGAATACTGGCAGTCCGAACTCAACGCAGGCATGATCGGTTCGGGATTGTTTCCGGGCGGCCGCATGGACAGCCAGACGTTCCGCAAGCTTTCCATGGAATCACTGTTCCAGGGCGCTCGGGGGCTTCTGTACTGGCAGTTCCGCAAGGAGCGCCACGGGCCCGAGCTCGGCGGCTTTGCCATGACCAATTACGACGGAAGCGACACGAATCTCTCGATCGAGGCCGGAAAACTCTGCCAAACCTTAACGACTCACGCGGACATCTTCGGAGATTCCACACCGGAGGAGGCGACGGTAGGTATCGTGTTCTCCGTCCGTTCGTATCTGGCCAACTGGGGCGCGGGACGGAACGATAACAACCACTGCGTTGCGAGCATGGCCGGCTATTTCCGCATCTTCTGGGAAGAGAACATCCAGACGGATATCATCCACGAGGAGAAGTTCGGAGATCTGTCGAAATACCGTCTCATCGTCCTCCCGACTCCTTTCGCTTTGCATCCCCGCATGGCGGAAGCACTCCGGGACTATCTGAAAAACGGAGGCACCGTAATATCGGATCCTGCGTTCGGGCTGTTTGACGAGGATATGGTTCTTTCCTCACACGTTCCCGGCCTGGGCTTTGACGAAATCTTCGGCTGCGAAGAGCTGGATCTGCGTCGTGCCGATCAGATCACGCTGGACGGGCGGCACGGACTGGAAGGAAATGTCCATTTTGAAACCTTCCGGGATCTGGCGTCCGACGTCGAGGTTCTGGCAAGCTATTCCGACGGATCTGCGGCCATTCTGTCCCATCCGTACGGGCAGGGCAGAGCCGTGATCTCGGGCGTGAATCTGGGCACCACCTACTCCAGAAATGCGGGCCTGACCGAGGACTTCGTCCGCGAAGGGACGAGCCGCAACAGCCGCTTCTCCAAGGAAATCGTTCTGCAAGTAGCCTATGAGGCCGGTGTTCGTCCCAATGCCTGCTCCAAACCCAACGTCCGGTTCAGCATCCTGCGTTCTCCCGCAGGCGCCGCTCTGTTGCTCCTCAACGGGAATCATGAGAAGGCAGAAGGCGAGATTTCGGTTTCCGACACATTCCTGAACGCTGAACGGATCTATGGCGATATGGATTATTCTCTCGCACCGGGAAAGATCCGTTTCAGTCTTCCCGCAGACGAGACGGCGATTCTCCGCCT
>CADBRS010000179.1 GCA_902797125.1 uncultured Ruminococcus sp. | reverse complement strand
CCGGTCGCTATCAACGAATTTCAAAAAGCCGGTTTTCAATCCGTTTTTGATCGGTGCAAAATTGCTCTTGTCATGGATCATTTCGTCCCGAACAAAGACATCAAGGCGGCTCAGCAGACCAAACAGTGCAGAACTTTTGCCAAATCTTTCAGGATCGAAAACTATTTCGACGTCGGCGAAATGGGTATCGAACATGCGCTGCTGCCTGAAAAGGGCCTTGTCGGTCCCGGTGACTGTATCATCGGTGCCGATTCACACACATGCACGTACGGCGCTTTAAATGCTTTTTCGACCGGCGTCGGCTCGACCGATATGGCAGCCGGGATGGCTACGGGCGAGGCATGGTTCAAAGTGCCTTCTGCCATCCGTTTCAACCTGACGGGAAAATTGGCTCCGAATTGCTCGGGAAAAGATGTGATCCTCTCCATCATCGGAAAAATCGGCGTGGACGGGGCTCTGTACCGCTCTATGGAATTCGGAGGACCCGGTCTGAGTTCTTTGACGATCGACGACAGGCTGTGTATGGCCAATATGGCCATTGAAGCCGGTGCCAAGAACGGCATCTTCGAGTTCGATGACGTCACCCGGGCCTATTGTGAAGGACGCGTCCGCCATCCCTTTAAGGCCTTTTCGCCTGACCCGGATGCGGAATATGATGAAACCATTGAGATTGACCTCTCGTCCATCGTTCCGACCGTAGCTTGTCCTCATCTCCCGGAAAACACGAAAGATGCAAAGGATCTCTCCGATGTGAAAATCGATCAGGTCGTCATCGGTTCCTGTACGAACGGTCGTCTTTCGGATATGGCGATCGCCGCATCCATACTGAAAGGAAAGCATATCGCCTCCGGCGTCCGCTGCATCGTGATACCCGCAACGCAAACCGTCTATCTGGAAAGCCTGAAAAAGGGCTACATCGAAGCTTTCATAGAAGCAGGCTGCGCTGTCTCGACTCCCACTTGCGGGCCCTGCCTGGGCGGATACATGGGTATCCTGGCAGAAGACGAAGTTGCCGTGGCGACAACGAACCGCAATTTCGTAGGACGCATGGGACATACTAGTTCCAAAATCTATCTGGCATCGCCGGCAACTGCCGCTGCCAGCGCCCTGGCCGGGTACATCTGTGCCCCGGAAAAAGAAAACTGAAAGGAGTCGGCTCATATGATCGCTAAAGGTTTTGTTCACAAATATGGAGATAACGTCGATACGGACGTGATCATTCCGGCGCGCTACCTGAATACGGCCAATCACAAGGAACTGGCTGCTCATTGCATGGAAGACATCGATGCATCGTTCACTTCTGCTGTCAAACCTGGAGACATCATGGTCGGCGGAGCCAATTTCGGATGCGGTTCTTCCCGCGAACATGCTCCGATCGCCATCAAGGAATCCGGGATCTCTGTCGTCATCGCAGAAACGTTTGCCCGTATTTTCTATCGTAATTCGATCAATATCGGTCTGGCCATTCTGGAATGTGCGGAAGCAAGCCGGGATATCCAGCAGGGTGACGAGGTCAGTGTGGATTTTGACACGGGAATCATTTCCAACCTTTCGACCGGGAAAACATATCAGGCGCAGCCCTTCCCTCCCTTCATTCAAAAGATCATCGAAGAAGGCGGGCTTCTCAAATCCCTTTCTAACTCGAAAAAAATGTGAGGTCTACCATGGTAAAAAAGATCACTGTGTTGAGCGGGGACGGCATCGGCCCCGAGATCATCAAGGAAGCCATCAAGGTTTTAGACAAAGTTTGCGCATTGTACGGTCACCGTTTTGAATATACCTATGTGGATATCGGCGGTTGCTCGATCGACAAATACGGAGTCCCGATCACAGATAAAGGCATGACCCTTTGCAAATCGGCAGACGCCGTCCTGTTAGGCGCCGTGGGCGGGCCGAAATGGGATTCCTGCCCTCCCTCGATCCGTCCGGAAAAGGCGCTCCTCGCTGTCCGTAAAGAGCTGGGTCTGTTCGCCAATCTCCGGCCCACCCGTCTGTTCTCGCAACTCAGCGGAGCTTCTCCCTTGAAACCTGCCGTCATTGAAGGCGGCATTGATTTAGTGATCGTTCGTGAGTTGACCGGCGGCGTATATTTTGGCGCACGGTCCACGAAAGAAGAAAACGGCGAACTGGTCGCTCACGATGATATGAACTACAGTGTCCATGAAATCGAACGGATCGGCCGCGTCGCATTTGAAACGGCTATGAAGCGCAGAAAAAAACTGGCTTCTGTGGACAAAGCAAATGTGCTGGACACTTCCCGCTTGTGGCGCAAAGTCATGCACGAACTCAGCGCCGAATATCCGGAAGTCGAATATTCGGATGTGCTCGTAGACAGCACGGCCATGCAGCTGATCCGCAATCCGGCCACCTTTGACGTACTGGTAACCGAAAATATGTTCGGCGATATTTTGTCAGACGAGGCCTCCATGTTGACCGGATCCATTGGTATGATGCCGTCTGCTTCGCTTTCTTCCGGAACACAGGGGATGTACGAACCCATCCACGGGTCCGCCCCTGATATCGCGGGTCAGAACCTGGCTAACCCGATCGGGACCATCCTGTCCGCGGCCATGATGCTCCGCTATTCTTTCGGAATGGCAACGGAGGCAGACGCAATCGAGAATGCGGTTGATGCGGTCCTGACTGACGGTTACCGCACAGGCGACATTTACTCGGAAGGAATGAAACGTGTCTCCTGCACAGAAATGGGCACACTCGTTGCAAACTATTTGAAATGATCGGATGTTGACTTGCGTTTCATCCGTGTGATATCATATGTAACGAAGATTCGACCGGGAGGCTTTTATGAAATTTGACAAGCTTTCACTGATCAAGAACATTGTTGTCTTTGCCCTTCTGTTGGGAATCGGAATCACTTTTCTGATCTCGTTGGAAGCGATCACAAACATTGTCATCATTCTTTTCGGAATCGTGCTGATCGTTCTGGGCCTGAAGGATATTTATTCCTACTGCTCAGAAAACGCAGAAGATGCGGCTCAGAGTTCCAGCCTTTTCACGGGCATCACTTTCATCCTTTTGGGTCTTCTCTTTGCCATCGGCCAT
>CADBRS010000178.1 GCA_902797125.1 uncultured Ruminococcus sp. | reverse complement strand
GACGCTCCAGATGGACCCGGAACATATCATCGCCGCGGGGCAGGTTTTCTTTGATCAGGAATACCGACAGGCGTCCTTGTTCTTCTCGAGCGATCAGGCGGCCCGGAGCGCCGCTTCCAAACTGCGTGCGGAAGGCACTTACACAGCGGTCGCTGCATGCGAGAAAGCCTACCAGGGATTCAATCTGATCACAGGCATTTTCTCGATCATCGGGATCGTTTTCCTTTGGTTCATCACGGTCGGCTTTTTGGTGATCTTCATCTCGCTGACCACGACCCGCGCCATGCTCTCCACACAGGGAGACCTTGCGATCATGCGCAGTATGGGCATCCACGTCAAAGTGATCCGGACGTCGGTATATTTTCAGACTTTGATCACCTTGATCCCGGCCTTGATCGCTATGGCGGCCGCGGCCGTTCTGGTCTACTCGTTCCCGGAATCCAACGCTTCGTTCACCTATCTGCCGATCTGGGCTTATATCCTGATTGCCGCGGTCCTTTCTCTCATTGACGTTCTGGTGGCCAAACGCTATATCCGGAAACTCTTCGGACAGTCCGTCAAGAAGACCTTGAAAGGAGGGAACGCATCATGATCCGGATCGAACATCTGCACAAGTATTACAACAAAAAGTCGTCGGTCCGCGCTCATGCCGTGGACGACACGACGATCAGCTTCTCTGAAACCGGTCTGGTCGCCATATTCGGGCCCTCCGGGTGCGGCAAAACGACCCTGCTCAACATCGTGGGCGGGCTGGACAAATACGATTCGGGAACTGTCGAGATCGACGGTTCGAGCGTCAGCCCCTCGGCGACAAAGCTCAGGAACCAGTATATCGGCTACATCTTCCAGAATTACAATCTGGATGAGACCAAGACCGTTTTTGAAAACGTGGAGGACGCGCTCAGACTGTGCGGCGTGACGGATCCGGACGTCCGGAAGGACAAGGTGACCGAAGCGCTCCGTGCCGTCTCCATGGACAAGTTCGTCAAGAGATTTCCGTCCTCTCTGTCCGGCGGCCAGCAGCAGCGGGTCGCGATCGCCAGGGCCTTGGTCAAGTCGCCCCGCGTGATCCTGGCAGACGAGCCGACGGGCAACCTGGACGACGCCAACACGCTTCAGGTCATGAAGCTGCTCAAAAAGCTGTCCCGGCACTGTCTGGTGCTTTTGGTCACGCATGAATCCGACCTCGTAGACGCCTATTGCGACCGCGTGATCGAGATCTCGGACGGACGGGTCGTTTCCGAATATGAGAATCAGGAGACGAACGGAGTCGTCCGCCGCAGCCGCTCGGATATCTTCCTGGGCGAAATGCAGCGCCACGAGACCGATCTGGGCAAGATCCGGATCGAATATTTCGGGCATCTGGATTCAGAAGAGCCCATCCGGCTCCGTCTGGTCCGCCAGGGTTCCACGCTGCTTCTGGAGACGGGTTCCAACGCGACCGTCAAGGTGCTGGAACCGAACGGGGAACTGCAGCTGCGCGAAGGCACTTTCGAAGACCAGGTCCGCAGGAAGGAATCTGCAGACGTATCTGACGATATTCCTTTTGAACACGTGCAGCTGGAGGAAGGGAATGCCTACGGCAGACTGTACAGTTTCAAACAGGCTTTGAAACTGGCTTTCCGCAACGTCTACAGATCCGGCAAAAAGAAAAAAGGCCGCGTTTTCCTCAACGCGCTCCTGATCATTTTCGCCGTGATCCTGGTCTCCAGAGCGGCCAGCTTCGGCACGCTCGTCAAGGCCTATTTCCGCGAAAAGAATTACTATGTCAAAGACGCCGTTTACGTTAAGCTGGATGACGAAACCCTGGACGAGGACGTCGTGCGCATCAAGTCTTCCGTCAGCGACTACTATGACGCCTACTGTCTGGACGAACCATCCGAGATCGCCCAGACGATCGAATTCGTCCCGATGTCTTTCGAGACCTTTGCTCCTCTTGCCAATCCGGTCTCCTATACCGGCTATTTCGATACCGGAGCCCTGACGGGCCGGGGCGTGGTCACGGATATCTCCGCGGCCGAAGGCACCCGTGTGCTGGCGGGGACGAACGAACTGACAAATGACGACGATATCCTGATCAGCGAAAACGTCGCCAGACAGCTCATCGAAACGTCTCCGTACAGCTACATCAGGAAGAACTCGGATCTGCTCAATCTGGTCAGCTTTGCGACGTGGGCCGGGACCTACCGGTTCCGCATCGTGGGGGTCGTTTCGGGCAGCGAAAGCTTCTTCTACGTCAAATCCTCCGTGCTTCCGGCTTTGCGGATCAGCAAAACGGTGCTGAGCCGGATCATTTCGGAAGACAACGAACTCATCAAGGGACTCGGTCTGGAGCCGCTGGAGCCCGGGACTGTTTACGTCAACGGTTTCGCGGCGGATATGTACGGCAGTTCGTTCACGGGCCAGGTGATCCGGAAAGGGGACCAGATCAAACTGGTCGGTCACCGGTTCACGGTGAAAGACGGAGCCGGTTATCCCTTCTTCGAGGATTATCTGAACGCTCAATCGGTTTCCTTCAAGAGCATGCAATCGATCTCTGCCGAGATCTACAAAGAGATCTACGGAACGGAGCCGACGACCGAGGAAAACGTGAGTTTCCTGGAGGCCAACGAAGACTCGATCAGCGCGATCGCCGCCGTCCGGATATGCGAAACTTACGGGGAAGGGTTTTTGAAATACTATCCCGTGCTCAATACATACGACAAAGGACCCGCGGAAGCGATCCTGAAGCACAGCCAGGGCGACCCGAAGCTTTTGGTCATGATCCTGGGCGGAAAGACCAAAGGATCTGTGACGAGCGGAGAATATTACAGCCTTCCGGGCACCTATCTGAAAGGCTCCTGGTCCGTGCTCACGAATGCGCCGGGCGCTGTGACGAGCTATCTGATCTCTTTGTATTACGAGGCCAATCACACGCTGCCCGATCTGGAATCGGACGATCTGGAGCCTTACAGAAACACGTTCGAGATCAAGTACGGGATGACCGTCGAAAACGCGTTCGAGTACTGGTCTTGGGATTATGAATACCGGGAAATTTCCAATCCGCCCTATGTGATCCTTTCTCAATCTGATTTCGATACGGTGCTCCGTTCGACCGGATTCACGGACACATGGATCTCCGGTGAGAACATGTATTCCTACAAACCGGCTTCTCCGGAAGGCTCCTATCTCCTGCTGCTCTCGGATCATCCCAAGGAGTTGAGAGACGAGATCCGGACACTCGGATACGGGTCTGTCCTGACAGGTTCCGAGATGTTCCGCGAACAGTTCGATATCAGCAACAGAATTGCGATCGTCGCGTCTGTCGTGACGTTGCTCATCTTTTTGATCGTCCTTTCGCTCTGCGTGTTTTTGCTGATGCGGGCGACCTTGATGAGCGAAGTGCACCGGGTGGGCATCGAGCGGGCGATCGGCACGTCCGGAAAGAATATCTCCTTCAAATTCTTCGTCGAGACGCTCGTATTGCTCTCGTCCAACGTGCTGCCGGGATTTTTGATCATGAGCGCGGGAACGGCCTGGATGGCGGCAAATCCGCTGTTTTCGTCACTTTTGTACTATCCCTGGTGGATGGCCTGCCTCGTGTTCGCCGTTCTGGTCGGCATTTCGACGCTCTGCGGCATGATCCCCGTGTGGCGGCTTCTGTCCAAGACGCCTGTGGAGATCCTGTCCAAATACGATATGTAGAAAACAAGCGGGGAGACGCACTCCCCGCTATGTTCATATGAATTGTTGATCATTTGTCGTCTTCCGGATCCAGGCAGGCCCGCTTGATGCAGTCCATGGATTCGTCCGAGATGACGTGCTCGATCCGGCACGCGTCCTCGGCTGCGATCTCTTCAGGCACCCCGACCCGCATGAGGAAACGGGTGAGCGAACGGTGGCGGTCCAGGATTTTGGACGCCAGCGCGCATCCTTCGTCCGTCAGCGTGATGATGCCCAGCGCGTCGATCTCGATCAGTTTGCGTGCGCGGAGAAGACCCATCGCACGGCTCACGGAGGGCTTGGAATAGCCCGTCTCCCTGGCTACGTCGATCGAGCGGACGCCGCTCATCTTCTCGCGAAGGAGCAGGATGGTCTCAAGATACATTTCAGCTGATTCGTTTGTTCTCATAGAAACCTCCAAAAAAGGTTACTGGAAAGGCCAGTAGCGTACGGCCAGTTCGATGACCAGCACCACGCCGCACGCGCTGAGCGAAACGGTGAGCAGGCTGCGCCCGAACAGGGAAAGGATCAAAGCCACGGCAAAACCCGCGACGGCGGACCAGATGTTGCCCGTCGACTCGAAAATGGACGGGATGGTCATGCAGGCAAGGACTGCGAAGGGAACGTAGTAAATGAACGATTTGACGAATCTGTTCGTGATCTCGCGCCTGAAGATGACCAGCGGAAGCGCCCTCAGAAGATAGGTGATCAGGGCACATACTAAAGCATACAGCAAAAAAGTCAGAAAGTCAATCTCCATCTTTGTCCTCCTCTCCGCCATTGTCCTCTTTGACAGGGAACAGACAGGCGAACAGCGCGGCGGTCAGGACCGAGACGATGATGATGACGAAGCCTCCGGAGACCCGGTTCAGATAGGGCACGTAATGGAAAATGCAGGAAAGCCCGGCTGCCATGACGATACATAGCAGCACGGCCCGGCTCTTTTTGGCCGGCGGGATGATGATGGCGATGAACATGCCGTAGATCGCGATCCCGAGCGCCGTGACCACGACCTCGGGAAGCAGATAGCCCGCAGCGGCTCCCAGTCCCGTGCCCGCGGCCCATCCGACGACGGGTAAAAGTTCCAGACCCAGCATGTAATTCCTTGTCAGGGTCCCTTTCTGACTGGCCACGCCGAACGTTTCATCCGTCACGGCGAAAGCTACGGCCAGCCGGCCCGCGATCGTCATCTTTTTGTCCATTTTCTGGGACAGGGACGTCGACATGAGCATGTAGCGCAAGTTGATGACGAACTGGGATGCGGCCAGCTCCAGAAAAGAACCGGACGCGGCGATGATCGGGACCGCTGCCAGTTGTCCTGCGGACGTCACGTTGGTGAGCGAGAGCAGGATGGACTCCCATATAGAGACGCCGTAGGCCGTCGCGAAGACGCCGAAGGCAAAGGATACGGAAATATACCCGAGACAGATCGGGATCCCGTCCCGGAGACCCTGCCGGAAGGTCAGGCCTCCCGGATTTAGATTTTTAGACATAGAACTCCTTGAAAGGGGAAAGACTTCAATGGATAAACAAGAGACCCTGTTCGAAAAGGCCTTGGCTTTCGCCGCCCGGGCGCACGCCGGGCAGACCCGGAAAGGG